>JBBSQO010000371.1:0-2894 GCA_038244025.1 Propionibacteriales bacterium | reverse complement strand
TTCATCCTCGTCCGCCTTGCCTGCGCGACCGGGGCGTCTCCGTCAGCGCCCGCCGACCAGGTCAGCAACGACACCTTCGTGGTCGTCGGTGCCCAGAGCCGGAACTCCGGTCGGCCGCGGCCCCACGTGATGCCGTAGGCGCCCTTCGTCGCCATCGCCCCGTAGAGCGCGTCGATCACGGGAGCGACCTGGCCGCTCGTCCCGTTGATGATCTTCTGCGTGTCTCTGTAGAGCCCGACGGCGAGCTGCCCGCGCAGCAGCTTCGCGACCGTCGATCGCTTCGCGGTCGGGAACCTGATCGCCAGATATCCCTTCAGCTGCGGGTATTTCGCGACCACCGATCTCGGCAACCCGGCCGGATCGTAAGCCAAGTTGAAGGTCTGCGCGGAGTTGACCCGCTCGCTGTCGACGGTCATCCCGCCACCGGGTTGGGCATGCAGCCGCCAGCGCAGCGCCGCCGGGTCGGTACCGGCCGGGATGGTGTCGGACGGCCAGGCCAGCAGGCCGTCATTGATCCAGTACGCCTTGGCCTTGGCCAGGTCCGCGCCGCTGGCTGCGCTGGTCACCACCGAGGGGACATGGGTGCTGAGCTTGTAGGTAATCATCACTGTGCTCTGGTCGGCCGGCACGGTGAAGGAGAGATTGTCCGGCCCGCCATCCTTTCCGTAGCTCTCGTCCATCGACAGGTTGTGCGCCACCTTGAGCTGATAGTCGCCCTTGGGAATGTCGATCCCGGTCCAGGAGTAGGTGCCGTCGCCGTCCGGGTCGGTCAGCCAGGTCCGCATGCAGTCCGGTGCCCAGTCAGTCGAGCAGCCCTGCTCGGACTGGTAGGAGCCGGCCGCGGTGATCACCGGGCCTTCGGCCGTGCTCTGCACGACGTGGGTGCGATGGTCGTAGTAGAACGAGACTGGTCCGCCCTTGGTGCTGTATTCGATGTTCGACCCGGCCGCGGCCCCGGCCTTGCCATAGTTCTCGTCCCAGCTCTTGTTGATGGCCGCCTTGTAGGCATAGCCGCCGGCCGGGATGGTAAAGCGCTTCTTCCAGATCTCGTCATTGCTGTCCAACCCAAGCTGGGCCTGGCTGCAGTCAGGCTGCCAGTCATCGCGACAACCCATCGCCGTGTTGTGGCTGCCGGGCACCGAGACGGCGTCGGGTTGCTTGACCGGCCCGGTGCCCGGTCCGGGCTGCTGGCTTGCGGTCCCCGGCTGGCCGACGATGCCGAAGCTCGAGGATGCCGCCAGGTGACCTGCGGTGTCCTTAGCCACCACCCGGTATTCGATGGCGGTGCCCTTCTTCAGCCCGGTCACGTCGTGGAAGACCCGGTACGGCACGTTGTCGTCAGTGCCGAGCGGTTGCCACCTGCTGGTGCCGACCGCACGGTAGCCGAAGGAGACTTGCGCAAAGTTGTCGTTGCTGAGCGAGGCGGCAATCTCGGTCCGGCCACTGTAGGCGGCACCGTTGCCCGGCCGGTCGGCGATGACCCGCGGTGCCGCTGCCGGCCGGTCGGCCCGGTGGTTGGCCTTCCAGACAACCACCGAGAGCGGCGGCACGCTGACCTTCACCCGGCCGTCGGCCCGGGAGCGGACCGCATCGTTGCTGCCGAGCAGCGGCGTGAACCGCATCCGGTCCGAGAAGGTCTCGAAGTCCGCGGTCTTGGGCTCGCTGGCATTGTTGACGGCCACCAGGTACTCGACCTGGTCCTCATGGTTGAACCGGCTGACCGCGAAGATCCCTGCGCCTGGTGAGGCATAGCGCGGGATCTGGGCGCCGTCGGCCAGCGCCGGGTTCTGGTCGCGGAGCTTCGACAGCTGCGCGATCCGCCGGTACAGCGGTGTGCTGCGGTAGCGTTCCTTGGCACCGGCGCCGTACAGGTTCGCCTCGCCGGCGTACTGGGCGGTCTTGGTGGCGAACATGTCCTGCCGGGCATCCTTGTCGCCGCCCTTGCCGATGAAGCCCTGCTCGTCCCCGTAGTAGGTGACCGGCTGGCCACGGGTGACGAACATCAGGTCGTTGGCCAGCCGGACACGGCGCGCCAGCTCGTCGCCGGCGTACCCGGCGTTGGCCAGCATCATCGAGATCCGGCCCATGTCATGGTTGCCGAGGAAGGTCGGCAGCTGGTAGGCGTTGGAGTCGGTGTCGGTGTAGTAGTCGTCACCGGTGTAGAAGTCGCGCAGCTGGCCGGCCGCCTTGCTGGCGGCGAAGCCGAGGGCCGCACTCTGGAAGCCGAAGTCGAGGGTGGCCTGCACCTTGCCGGCCGTGGTGTAGCGGCTCATCACCGCCGGGTTGGCGTCGTACACCTCACCGAACATGAAGAAGTTCTTCTTGCCCCGCTGGCTGGCGTGCTTGAGCAGATCGGGGGAGAACTGCTGCCAGAACTCCAGGTTGACGTGTTTCATGGTGTCGATCCGGAAGCCGTCGATGCCGAGATTGACCCAGGACTGGTAGATATCCTCCATCCCCTTGACCACCTTCGGCTGCTCGGTGAAGAGATCATCGAGACCGGCGAAGTCGCCGTACAGGGCGTTTTCCCCTTCGTAGGTGGTGTTGCCGCGGTTGTGGTAGACGGTCGGATCGTTCAGCCAGGCCGGCACCTTGACCTGCGCGTCGGCTGAGCTGTCGAAGATCGGCTGGTACGGGAAAGAGATATCGGCGTCCAGCTTGGGAAACGTGTCGCCGCCGGCATAGTCGTGATCATCGAAGGCCTTGCCGCTGGCATCCTTGTACGGGACTGCCTCTTTGCTGATGTAGCTGTACTTGCCGCCCTGGTACTTGATGATGTCGGCGGTGTGGTTGGTGATGATGTCGAAGAAGACCTTCATCCCCTTGGCATGGGCAGCCTTGATCAGCTTCTGCATGTCCGCGTTGGTGCCCAGGTGCGGGTCGATCCGGGTGAA
>JBBSQO010000370.1:0-2923 GCA_038244025.1 Propionibacteriales bacterium | reverse complement strand
CGCGACAGCCGGGAGCTGCAGCTCACCTTGCTCACCGACAGCCCGGGCGCCATCGATCATCATTATCGACCGGAGGAGGCGCCCGCCGCGCCCGCCACCCTGCTGCACCAGCTCCAGGCCGACATCGCGGCTGACATCGATCTGTCCCCGCTCCGGCCGAAACCCGCACTGCACGACCACGACCGGAGCATCCAGGTCCATGCCTCGCATGGCCCGGACCGTCAGGTCGAGGTGCTGCGCGAGGTCCTGCTTGGGTTGCTGGCCGATGACCCGACCCTCGAACCACGCGACATCGTGGTGATGTGCCCGGACATCGAGACCTTCGCGCCGCTGATTTCGGCTAGCTTCGGACTTGCGGAGGATGGCACAGATTCCGAGCACCCCGGCCATCTGCTGCGGGTCCGGCTCGCTGACCGTTCGCTGCGCCAGCTGAACCCCTTGCTGGCCATTCTCTCCCGGTTACTGGAGATGACCGATGCCCGGCTGGAGGCCTCAGTGGTGTTGGATCTGCTCGCTTCACCGCCGGTGGCCGCAAAGTTCCGGCTGTCCGAGGACGATCTCGACCGCGCCCGGGACCTGATTCACCGGTCCGGTGTCCGCTGGGGTCTGAACCCCGCCCATCGGGCTCGATTCCAGCTGGATGGATTCGGCCAAAACACCTGGGAGGCCGGCCTGGACCGCCTGCTGCTGGGTGTCACCATGTCCGAGGAGGGGCAACACTTCATCGGGACTGCCCTGCCGCTAGACGATGTCGACTCCTCCGATGTCGAGCTTGTTGGCCGGCTGGCCGAGTTCATTGATCGGATCCGGCTCATCCTGGCCAGCTTCTCACATGCCAAGCCGCTGGCTGAGTGGGTTGTCGCCTGCAAGCAGGCACTGGAGTCTCTCACCTCGGTCCCGGTCAAGGATCAATGGCAGGTCGGGCACGCCTATGCCGAGCTCGCCGACCTCAACGACCTCGCCGACCTCGACGACGTGGACACGACTGGGCTGACCAACTCGGCGACAGATCCGCCGGGCGACCCGGGAGAACCGGAGGCAGCCGACGCGGTCTGCTTGTCTCCGGTCCTCTTATCGTTGTCGGATCTGCAGACCATGCTGGCCGACACCTTCCGCGGCCGGCCAAGCCGGGCCAACTTCCGTACCGGCACGCTCACCATGTGCACCATGACGCCGATGCGGTCCGTCCCACACCGGGTGATCTGCGTCCTTGGACTGGATGACGGTGTCTTTCCTCGCGCCGGCGCTGCAGGAGGGGATGACCTGCTGGCCATCGACCCGTGCGTCGGCGACCGTGACCCGCGGAGCGAGGACCGGCAGTTGTTGTTGGACGCCATCATGGCGGCAGGCGAACACCTGATCATTGTCTATTCCGGCGCCGATCCTCGGACCAATGCCAGCCGCCCTCCGGCGGTGCCACTGGGCGAGCTGCTGGACACCCTGGACCTCACTGCCGACGCCGGAGGAGACACCGTGCGCAGCCGGTTGGTGGTCCACCATCCACTTCAGCCCTTTGATCGTAAGAACTTCACCTCGTCCGGGCTGACGGATGCTGCCGGGTCCTTCAGCTTCGATCCCGCTGCCCTTCGCGGCGCCCAGGCGTCCCTGGGGGTGCGGGAGCCACCGCCGGCCGTCTATGACCCGACACCGCTGGACCCGCTGCCGGTCGCCGACCTGGTGCCGTTGACGGACCTGATCCGCTTTTTCCAGCATCCGGTGAAGGCCTACCTGCGCACCCGGGCCGGACTGTACGCGACAGATGCGGACGAGGACAACATCGATGAGATGCCGATCGCACTCGACGGTCTGCAGAAATGGGCGATTGGTGATCGCCTGCTGCGTCACCAGCTGCGCGGGCTGGACCCAGCGCAGCTGATGGCCGCCGAATGGCGCCGCGGCGAGGTCCCGGCACGCGAGTTCGGTCGGCGGACACTCGAACCGATCGGCCGCAAGGTGGAGGGTTTGATCGCGGCCAGCGGCCCGTACCTCGAGGCTTCCCGGAGCAGCCAGGACGTGCACGCGTCAGTGGGCCCGTACACAGTGACCGGTACCATCGCCGATCTCCATGATCAGACCATCGTTTCCGTTCACTACTCCTGGCTCAGCGCCAAGCATCGGCTGCAGGCCTGGCTGCAGCTGCTGGCCCTGACGGTCAGCCAGCCCGGTACGCCGTGGCGGGCGGTCAGCATCGGGCAAGGAGCCACGTCGGTGCTGGGGATCAGCCTGGATGCCGGCTACGCGTGCAGGGCCCTGTCTGACTTGGTCGAGCTCTATTGGCTCGGCATGTGTGAGCCGCTGCCGATGCCACCGAAGACGGCTGCTGACTACGCCGAGATCCGCTTCCAGGGCCGCGATGCCGGCCCGCTGCTCCCCCGGATTGCCAAGGACAGCTGGCAGCGTGAATGCGATCCGGCCTGGAGCCACTTCTTCGGACCAGCCACCAGCATGGAGTCACTGCTCTCCGCACCAGCTCAGCCGGGTGAGGCCATTGGGACGCTGGGCGAACCCACCAGGTTCGGCACGCTGGCGCGTCGGGTCTGGGAGCCATTGCTACGCAAGGAGGGTGAGTGAACTCGGCCATGCATCCTGAACCCGTCCACGTGCCTGAGCCCATCGATGGGCCCGAGCCGTTCGATGTGTGCGGGCCGTTGCCCACCGGGACAACTGTCCTTGAAGCAAGTGCCGGCACCGGCAAGACGTACACCATCGCCGCGCTGGCCGCCCGGTTCATCGCCGATGGAGTTGATCTTGGCCAACTGATGATGGTCACCTTCAGCCGGTCGGCTACCAACGAGTTGCGGATGCGGGTACGCGAGCGGCTGGTTGACGTCGAGGGTTGGCTGAGCCGGGCCCGCTACCAGGGGAACCATCCCGAGACTGCCGCGAGGCCGACCGATGAGATCACCCAGCTGCTGGCGACGGG
>JBBSQO010000369.1:0-2937 GCA_038244025.1 Propionibacteriales bacterium | reverse complement strand
GTGCCGGTGATCAGGGCCAAGGTCGACGGTGAGAACCTGGTCGAGGGCGAGGTCGCCGATCCGCAGCCCCAGACCGATCCCCAAAGACCGGCCGGCGACAGTGATCGGCCCATTTCGGGGGAGATCCTCGACTGACTGATCGCCCTTGACTGATCGCCGGGGGTGCTAGGCGCTCTTCTTGGACCGGGAGGCGCGGGCCAGCTGGGGCGGTCCAACCTGGCCGGAGCGCAGCAGGTCAAGCCGTTCGGCGAGCAGATCCTCGAGCTCGGCAATGGAGCGTCGCTCGCGCAACATGTCCCAGTGGGTCCGGACGGGTTTGCCTTCCTTGGCCTCTGGCAGCACGCCGTCGGAGCGCATCGACTCGGCACCACAGCGCGGGCATTCCCAGACGGCGGGCAACTCCGCCTCATCGGAAAACACCATAGTGAAATGATGTTCCTTGGGGCAGTCAAAACCGATCTGCTGGCGCGGGGCAAATTCGATGCCGGCCTCATCCTCGAAACTCTTCGACCCGAGGCCACTGCCCCGGAGTGAACGATCAGCCATTAGTCAAACCTCCCATGTTGTCGACGATTGTTCAACGCAGGATGACCCGGATATGTTCCACCCGCTAGTCCTGGTGAAACCTAGTGGGCGCCTACCTCGCCCTCGACCTGATCAGCGGCCGCCGGTGGTTGTGGCGGGCGTACCCGCCACAGCGAGACGGCACCCAGCAACAGCACCAGGGCGATGCCGACGATACCCACCCTGGCTGAGTGGAAGATTCCGGAGAAGAGAGCGAAGAGTGCCGGGGCCAGGAAGGAGACGGCCCGGCCGGTGGTGGCGTACAGGCCGAACATCTGTCCCTCCCGCCCGGCGGGGGCCAACCGGGCCAGGAAGGCCCGCGACGATGACTGGGCTGGCCCCACCCACAGGCACAGGATGAGACCGAAGACCCAGAAGGCGGCCGGTCCGTGGGAGAAGAGCAGGATGGTGGCGGTGACGATCAGCCCGGTGAGGGAGATCAGGATGATCGGTTTCGGTCCAATGCGGTCCTCCAGGAAGCCCATGCTGAAGGCGCCGATGGCGGCCACCAGATTGGCGGCGACCCCGAAGATCAGCACATCGGCCTTGGCAATCCCGTACACGGTGACGGCCAGGATGGCGCCGAAAGAGAACACCGCCGCCAGCCCGTCGCGGTAGATGGCGCTGGACATCAGAAAGAACACCGAGTGCCGGTCCGTCCGGAACAGCTCGCGCAGGTCGGACCAGAGCAACTGGTAGGAGGCGAAGAAGCCGACCCGTCTGGAGGTGGCTGTGGTGGCAGCCACCTCCGGTACGGCGAACATCACTGGCAGGGCGAACACCACGAACCAGATGGCCGCGAAGACGGCGACCAGCCGGTAGCGCAGCCCGTCGGTATCGGAGGCGCCGAACCAGCCGACCGTCGGGGCGATGAAGCCGAGATAGCAGATCAGCAGCAAGAAGATGCCGCCGACGTATCCCATCGACCAGCCAAAGCCGGATATCCGCCCTATCGTCTTGGGCGTCGAGACCTGATGCAGCATCGCGTTGTACGAGACCCCGGCAAACTCACTGAACACCGATCCCACGCCCATCAAGATCAGACCAAGGGCGAAGTAGTGGTAGTCCTGCTTGATTCCGAACAGGGAGAGCATCACGATGACGATCAACGCTGTCCAGATGCCGAGGCTGCGCTTGCGGTGCCCGCCCGAGTCGGCACGCTGGCCAGTCACCGGCGCCAGCAGGGCGATGGCCAGACCGGCGATGGCGGTGGAAATGCCCAGCCAGGTGTCAGGAAGGATCGTGCCCGGCAGCCCCTTGGCAACGCCGTCCACCAGGTAGGGACCGAAGACGAACGTCACCACCACGGCGTTGTAGGCGGCCGAGCCCCAGTCCCACAAGCCCCAGGCGGCCACGGCCCGCTTGCTTATGGTGCTGGCCGCTATCGCGGGTGGAAGGCCTGGCCGGGAGGGCAGCTGCGGCTCCTGCATGGCGTGGTCGAGTCTCCCGTCAGCTCCAGAGTCCCCGTGCAACGAGAACTGCCTTCAACGTATCGATCCGGTCGGTGAAGATGCCGTCGACACCCATGTCGATCAGCAGCTCCATTGTCGGGACATCGTCAATGGTCCAGATGTGCACCTGCTTGCCGGCCCGGTGGGCGTGCCGGATCAATGTTTCGGTTAGCACCCGCACCTCACGTTCTCGGCCGCCCAGCCACTTCGATATCAGGGAGTAGCTGATGGGCAGCTGGAACGCGAGGCCGGGGGACTGGATCCAGCGGGGGAGTAGCGGCATGAACCTGGTCCAGGCCACACCGCGGAAGCTCAGCGCTGAGGGAACCCGGTCACCGAGCCGCTGCCGGAGCTGGTGTAGCCGCTTGGTGCTGAACGAGCTGACGCAGACCCGGTCGTGGGCATCGTAGGTATTGATGGTGTCGACCAGCAGCTCGACAGCCGCCGGGGCCTTGGCGTCGATGTTGAACCGCGCCTCGGGGTAGCGGGTGAGGAGCTCGGCCAGGGTCGGTATCGGGTCGATGCCGGCGATGCGAGCTTCGCGTACCCGCTCGTACGGCAGCTCGGCAATGCTGCCTGTTGCGTCGGTGACCCGATCCAGCACGGTATCGTGGAAAGCCAGCAGCACCCCATCGACGGTGGCGTGCACGTCGGTCTCCAGGTAGCGGTAGCCCAGCCCGGTCGCCTGGTCGAAGGCGTACATGGTGTTTTCGCGGTGCAGGTTTGGTGGGTAGGTCGAACCGCCGCGATGGGCGAAAGCCAGGAACGGCGCGTCGAAATAGGAGTAGTCGCTGGCCCGCATGCCAACCAGTATGGCGGTCCGCAGGCCGGCCATCACCGGCTGTCCGGGCATTACCGCCTGTCCGGGCATTACCGGCTGTCCGGGCATTACCGGCTGTCCGGGCATTACAGGCCGGGCAGC
>JBBSQO010000368.1:0-2952 GCA_038244025.1 Propionibacteriales bacterium | reverse complement strand
TCGCTCAGTTGGTCTGCCTTCAGCTGTTCTTGGCTGCCTCTTCCTCCGGTCGGTGGCCGGTGGGCAGCGGCCCGGGCAATGCGGGCCCGGTCCAGCTGGCTCAGCGCCAGCGCACGGGCTGCTCGGGGTTCCAGATGGGGGGCCTCCATGGTGACCGGGCCCTTGGTGGTGTCGACGTGGACACTGGCCACCGTGAACAGCCGCTGCAGTGGCCCCCGCTCGATCCGTACCGACTGCGTCTTGGCGTGCGGCACGATGTTGCGGATATGGGACAGCCAGCCATGCTCGGTGACGATCACCTGGTCATCCCAGCCGTAGCGCAGGGTCCACCAGTCGAACGGGCGAATCCATTTGACCCGGCGTGGTACGGCCTGCAGTGGGATCGCGGCAAGGTCAACGCCGGGGAGGATCCGCTGCAGGGCAAGTCGCAGCTGGCCGGCATCGGCGACCGGGAGCAGGATGCTGCTGGCGCTGGAGTCGTTGTCGTTGCCTTGGTTGCCGGCATAGCCGAGGATGTCCACATCGACGCGATACCAGCCCAGCGGCTTCCAGAGCAGGGACTGGTGCAGCCGGATGCCCTGGATCCGGTCGATCGGGACCGACTGGCTGGTCAGGTTGGCCAGGCCCCGGGTGATCCGCAACCCACGCCCGGTCTCGGCGAGGGTGAAGTTGAACTGGGCGATCACCCGGCGGCTGATCATGGTGAAGGCGCCCACTGCCAGCGGAAACAGGGCCGGCAGGGCAAAGAGTGCGACATGGAACACCGCGGTGATGGTGAAGCCGACCACCACGAGCAGTGCGGTGACCAGCCAGTCGCTGGACAGCAGGAAGCCCAGCACCAGCCGGAGCGGGTCGAGCCGGACAATGATGCGATCACCTGCGCCGGTGTCGGTGAGGGCGCTGGCCGCGGGGCGCCCCTCGGACTCGGCGATGCTGGCCTGCTCGCCGTGTGCCCGGGCCAGCAGATAGTCCCGCAACCGGGTGGCCTTGTCCCTCGACAGGTAGCGCAGCTTGACCGTCGAGTCGCCGGCACCAACCTCCAGCCGCAGCTCGGCCAGCCCGAAGAGCCGGGCGGCAAACGGCTGGATGACGTCGATTGACTGCAGCCGCTCGAAGGAGATGCGCTTGGAGTTCTTGGTGAGCGCTCCGGTCTCGATCCGCAGCTCCTCGTCGTCAATCACGAATCGGGTGAAGTACCAGCTGATGAAGCCGGCCAGCGCGGCCAGCAGCACGGTCCCGGCAATGATCAGCAGTAGCCATTGCAGGGCCGGCAGCTTGACCTCGTCACCCCCGCCATCGGGAATCAGCTGCCTGCCGAAGCCGAGCAGGATGGCCACCAGCACAATCCAGCCGCGGATGAACGGCGTCAGCGGATGCGGCCGCTCGGTGGCCTTGACGATCGGCAGAGCGCCGGCGCCCTGACGTACGGCAGCAGGAGCGGGTTGGTGCTGGGTCGGTTCGGTATCGTGACTCATAGACCGGAGGCGTGCGACTCGCCGAGCTCGGTGAGATGGTCGCGTAGCCGGGCCGCCTCGTCGGGCGTCAGGCCCGGGATGGTGGCATCGGTGCTGGCGCTGGCGGTGACCAGCGAGACGGTGGCCAGGCCGAAGGCGCGTTGCAGCGGCCCGGCGTCGACCTCCACCAGCTGCATCCGCCCGTACGGCACGGCCACCAGACTGCGGAACATCACGCCGTTGGTGATGTAGAGGTCTTCCTCCCGCTCGACGTAGCCCCAGGAGCGCCAGACCCGGTCGGCCAGGACCCAGCGGATGACGACCAGCACGGCGGCGATGGTCCACAGGATCCCCGAGATCCACCACAGGCCGGAGGTGATCCCGACAATCAGGGCCGGGATGGTGAACAGGATGGGATAGACCAGGCACGAGGTCAGCCGGCGCAGGGTGCGGTAGCGCGGAGACAACCGCTGCCACTGATAGGCGGGTGGCGCGAAGAGGTCGGCCATCACGGGTTCAGGCGTCACGTGTTCAGGCAGCACGGGTGCAGGCATTACGGGTTCGGGCATGACACATCAGGTTAGGGCCTTACGCCACGGCGGTAGTTTCCTGGGTCCACGAACCTTGACCTCGCCCATCACGTTGGTGCCCTTGATCACAATGAGCGGCATGCCGGGATCGGGGTCTCCAACACCCTTGATCGAGGTGCTGCCCAGCACGCTGTGAGTCTCGTCCTTGACCCGGGTCCCGGTCGGCACCCGCAACATGCACGTGCCCATCACGGTGGTGAGGTTGAGCTCGACGACTCGGGCGTCAAAGGTGGCCTCGGTCAGATCCAGCTTGATGTCGCCGAGGAAGGTGTTGGCATAGCTGATGCGACGCATCCGCCATTTTCCGTCCCGCTTCGCATTGGAAAGGATGGTGTTGATCCGGTCCGGGTCCTGCTCGGCACCCTCGGGCACGATGACAGGCGACATGCCGTGCCGCCCCACCAGCTCGGTCGTCGGGATGGCAATCAGGTCGCTGGTCAGCGGCGTGAGGTCGGCGAAGGTGCGAGCCTTGAGCGTGGCCGAGACTCGCTGATCGTGCTCGGCCATGGTGAGCCGCCCATCCGCGAAGGCGGCATGCAAAACTTCGGCGACCGCGTCCCGGTCGGCGTCGGAAGCCCGCAGATTTCCTGAACTCATCGACCGCACCCGTGGTTGCGGTGCCGACGCCGATCCCTGCTGCTTCGCCCGGGGCCGCTGACGGAAACACCGCCGAACAGGCACACTCCCCTGATCACCAGGACTGGGCCGCCGTCAACGGGCACGATGTTCTTGACGTCGCTGCCGCCGAAGATGCCGACGGTCTGGTCTTGGACCTGGACACCCTCGGGGACCTTGATGACCATCCCCCCGAAGCACCAGAAGCCCTCGATTTCCACCCGGTCGTCCTCGAAGACCGCGTCACGCAGGTCCAGGTCGACCCCGCCGAAGATCGCCATCGCCTGGCTCTT
>JBBSQO010000367.1:0-2978 GCA_038244025.1 Propionibacteriales bacterium | reverse complement strand
ACTCCCACTCGGCTGAGTCGACCATGGACCGGCTCGCGTCCCGGGTCGCCCAGGGCGGTGTGCTCACCATTGACGAGGCTTACCGGCAAATTGCCCACAACATCCATCTCTTCATCCATGTCTGCCTGGTCGACGACACATGGAAGGGCGGCACCCGGCGGCGCTACATCTCCGAGATCCGGCAGGTCAGTAGGTCGATCGAGAATGGCAGGCCGGTGACTCACCTGACCTACCACGCGATGGGGACCGGCTATCAGCCGGCCGGCTTCTTTCCCGATGCTGATTTCCAGGCTGAGCTGCGCCCGTTCGAACGTGAGCTCGCGACGACGCGGGGGGCGTGACTCGACATCATGGCTCTGCTGGCTGTCCTGGCCGGACTTCTCATCGCCGCTGGCGCGTTGGCGGTGATCGCTGGCCTGATTCCTTCCTGGCCGGCCCAGAAACCGGTCATCGCCCACACGTCGCTGGCAGACCGTTGGGCCCGGCTGTCCAGGCGTCCTGCCGGACGGCGCGGGCGACAACGCGACGCCATCCTGCTCGTCAGCGTGGTCGCCGGTTTTCTGTTGTCAGCCATGACCGGTTGGGTCATCCTGATTCCGCTGCTGCCTGCCATTGCACTGGGTCTGCCGTATCTACTGACGCTGCCCAAGTCGCGCGACATCGAGCTGCTCGAGGCGCTGGATCGTTGGGTACGTCAGCTCTCCTCCACTCTCAGCACCGGCAGGTCGATCACCGATGCGATCCGGCTGTCCCGGCGGTCCGCCCCGGCACTGATTGCCGATGAGCTGGGCATCCTGATTGGTCGGCTGAACAATCGCTGGGAGACCAAGGATGCGCTGTTACGCTTCGCCGATGATCTTGGCTCCCCCGACTCCGACGCCGTCATTGCTGCCTTGATCCTGGCCGCCAATCGTGGTTCCGACGGCGCGGCAGCCACCTTGCTGGCACTGGCGGACTCGATCCAGTCGCAGTTGAAGGGTCGACGAGTGATCGAAACAGAGCGGGCGAAGCCGTACATCGTCGTCCGCCAGGTCACCGGCATCACCTGCACGACTCTGATCATCGCCTTTGTCATCGGGCACAGCTTCTTTGCACCCTACGGGACACCTGTCGGCCAGCTGATCCTCTCGGTACTGATTGCCCTCTACGTGGGGTCACTGCTGCTGATGCGGCGTCGCGCGATGACGACACCCAGAGAACGCATCCTGACCGGAGCACGGGCATGACATGGATGTTGGTGCTGCTGTCCGGCGCTTTGCTCGCGACCGGGCTGGTCCTGGTGGTTCTTTACTGCGTGCCCGCAGTCCCAGACCTGCGACACTCCCTGGACCGGATTGCCGGGAATCGGCCACTCGGGCAGCTGCCGCTGGCTGATCTTGGTCAAACCGACACCCGTTCGGAGCGGCTTGGTGCGTGGCTGTACAGGCACTCCCCGATCTCGCTGACAGAAGGTCAGCGACAGTCCCTGCGGTTGCGGGAGAAATCCATCGCCGAGTTCTACGCCGATAAGGCCGTCTTCGCGATCATCGGCGCGTTGCTGCCCGGGTTCGCGGTGACGGTCTGGACCTTCATCATTAGTCTGTCGGCCGGCGTCCCGGTGATTGCCGGGCTGGCCGGCGCGATCATCGGATATTTCATCCCGGATCTGTTGTTGCTTCGGGGCGCCAAAGCAGCCCGCTCGGATGCGGTTGAGTCGCTGCTGACGTTCATCGACCTGGTGACGCTGGAACGGCTGGCCAATGCATCAGCGACGCAGGCCCTGCGCAATGCCGCCACCCTGAGCGACACTGCGTTGTTCACCCACATCCGCGCGGCCCTGGACCGGGCACAACTGGAGCAAACCGCACCGTACGCCGAGTTGCGCCGGCTAGCCACCCAGTTGAACCTTCCTGAGCTGGTCGACGTGGCCGATGTGATGCAGCTGGACGAATCCGGCGCTGCCTTGTCCGGGGCGCTGAGGGCCAGGGTACGAGAGCTGAGGGATGCCCATCTGACGAAGATGCAAATCGAGGCGAACGCCGCATCCGAGGGCATGACGATTTACATGACCATCCCCGCACTGATCTTCGGGTTGATCTTCATGGTGCCGCCGTTGATGCGGATCATGGCCACCTGAGCACCAGGTCGGGCAGCCCGGCCAGTCCGGCCGGACACCCCGGCGGCACGTGCCAGTTTGGTGTGATCGATCCAGAAGATCCGGCGCGCGGTCTCCGGGCTGACCCGCCGAACCGGTTTCCCCCGGCGGCCCGTCAGCAGGCGGCGGGCATCCGGGACCGAGATCCGTGCCACTGCCGCCACCTCCTGCCACGGCAGCCCGGTGGAATCGACCAAATGTCGCAGATAGGCCCGAAACGGCGCAGCGTCAACCCAGTGGCCGCTGAGCTCTGCAGCAGACTGGTTCCGCGCCGGATCCCGACTGGGGTGGACGCTGGTGATGGTGGCACTGGTCGGTGCGGTGGTTGTAGACATTCGTTCTCCTCGGTCGAATCGATCCCTGCCGACTCTGCCGAGGAGATGTTGTCTGAGGTGTTGTCCGAGAACCGCGCGATGTTGTCCGGAAGTTCCAGGTGTTGTCCATTCTCAGGACTGACCTCGCGGGGCCCGCTTGTCTGCGATTGCCAATGGAAGTTGCTAATCCACCTCTTGTCTATTCCCAGGACTGGCCTTTGCGGAGAACCGTCGCTCGGCGGCGACGCAATTCGCCGGCGCGGCGCCGCGCAGGTCGAGGATGTCTCCGTCCTTCCCGCAAAACTGCATGCCAGTAGGCTGTCCAAGCCTTGGAGGACGCGCTATTGGTGACTGGCAGGAGCTTTTGCGGTTGACGCCTGGCCCGACACAAAATGTGGTGACGCCACTGAGCAGACGAGACGCCCCGAACCCCTACGGTTGGAGGCGCTCCGCCTGTGATCAGCGCGGCCCTGAGGCAACCAGCGGTCAGACCGCGGCGCCTTAACGGGTGAACTGTAACCGCCAGGCTT
>JBBSQO010000366.1:0-2980 GCA_038244025.1 Propionibacteriales bacterium | reverse complement strand
TTCATCGGCCGGCAGGCGCTTACGTTGCGGCCCACCGATCACTGGGGTGTCTTCTTTGCCGAGCAACGGCTGCTGCCATACGCTCAGGCGGCCCGAGATATCGGCAACCTCAGCGCGGCCGGAGCCGGCGCGGTGGACCGGGTCTGTGAACGGCTGCGGAACGGTGACTTCGATGACGGCCGCCCGCCAGCTCGCATTCACGGCGATCTGTGGGCCGGCAATGTGATGTTCACCCGCCGTGGTGTAGTGCTGATCGATCCCGCCGCCCATGGTGGTCACGGACTGACTGACCTGGCCATGCTGCACCTGTTCGGGGCGACGCACCTGGAGGAGATCACCGCCGGCTACGCCGAGGCTGCCAACCTCTCAGCCGGTTGGCGGGAACTGATTGGGCTCCACCAGTTACACCCGTTGCTGGTCCATGCGGTCAGCCACAGCGCCTCGTACGGAAGCGAAGCGGCGTCGATTGCGAAGAGATACGCCTGAACTGTCATCTGCCGCATCCCGCAACTGGCCCTGACGATCCCTCATTTGAGAGCCGCGTTTTCCTATCTATTCGCGACCGCAAGGGTCAAAACGGCCGATTCTTACAAAATATCGGCGATAAGGTAGGAAGACGAAGCATCCAGGGTCATCCGGGGTTTCGGGAGCCAGTCAGCCATCAGCCGGCGAAGGCACGGTCCAGCAGCAGGCTCGGATCGATGCCGCCAGGCAACGTGCCGAACGTATGCCCCCAGTCACCGCCCAAGCGGGTGGCACAGAAGGCATCCGCCACCGCGGGCAGTCCGTGCCGGAGCAACAGGGATGCCTGCAGCAGCAGGGCCAAGTAACCCGCTATCCGCCGGGCCATCGCTGGCTCCGGTTGACGGATCATGTCCTTGAACGCAGTCAGCGCCTGCTGGAAGCGATGATCGGCACTGCCGGCCGCCTCCAGCTCGGCGCACACTGCCGCCATGGCAGCATGATCACGATTCAGTGCCCGCAGCACATCTAGGCAGATCACATTGCCCGATCCTTCCCAGATCGAGTTCAGCGGCGACTCGCGGAACAGCCGCGGCATCGGTGACTCCTCGATATAACCGTTACCACCAAGGCATTCCAGTGCCTCACCGACAACGGTCGGGGAGCGTTTGCAGACCCAGTACTTCGCGGCTGGCAGCGCCAGCCGGAGGAACGGCTGCTCACCGGCATCGACGGCGCTGGCCAGTCGGACCATCAGGGCCGTGGCCGCCTCCCCCTCCAGGGCGAGGTCGGCGAGGACGTTGCGCATCAACGGTTGGTTGATCAACAGTTCACCGAAGGCGGACCGGTGCCGGGCATGATGGATGGCCTGGACCAGGGCGGCCCGTTGTCCGGCTGCCGAACCGATCACACAGTCGAGCCTGGTCATCGCCACCATGTCAAGGATGACCCGAATGCCGTGACCGGGCTCACCGACCAACCACCCAACCGTGTTCTCGAACTCCACCTCCGCCGACGCGTTGGAGCGGTTCCCCAGCTTGTCCTTCAGCCGTTGCAGCCGGAAGACATTATGCTCCCCGCCCGGCAGCACCCGCGGTACGCAAAAGCAGGACAGGCCGGCATCGTCCACCTGCGCCAGCACCAGGAAGAGATCACACATCGGCGCGGAGCAGAACCACTTGTGCCCGGTGAGCAGCCAGCGGTCATCCCCGTCCGGCATCGCCCGGGTGCTGTTGGCCCGGACGTCGGATCCACCCTGCTTCTCGGTCATCCCCATCCCGGCCAGCAGCCCGCGCTTGCTCGCCGGATCACGCAACCCGGGATCGTACCCGGTGGCGGTCAGCCCGGCTGCATAGCGCTGTGTGAGTTCCGGGCTGTGCCGCAGGGCCGGCAGCACCGCATAGGACATCGAGATGGGACAGCCATGGCCGGCCTCCGCCTGGCTGATGAGGTAGAAGCCTGTCGCCCGGCGCAGATGGGCCTGATGATCAGCTGCCACCCAAGGTGCGGCTCCCAGGCCACTGCTCACCGACAGCTCCATCAGCCGGTGCCAGGATGGATGGAACTCCACCTCGTCCCGCCGGTTCCCGTACCGATCATGGCTGTGCAGCACCGGCGGGTACGCGTTGGCTTCCGCCGCCCACCGCTGCACCTCCTCCGCACCGACCCGGCGACCGAGCGCGCTGTCGCCAGCACAACCAGCGGCAGACCGCCGTAAGGCATCCTGCAGCGGGCCATCGATGCCGGCCGCGTCATAGTTGATCAGCGGTGGGACCTGGTTCGTCACCTCGTGAGTCGTGCGCATATCCCGAGTGTGCCGCACAACTACTCCAGGACTCCTCCAACACAGTTGGCAACTTCTGCATTGAGGTCACCTTGAACTATCGGTGGCTCGAGCGACCACCGCGTGTCGCCCAAGGATGTTGTCATGGTGAGTAGTACGTTAGTGACATGTCTGATGATGGGTCTGCTGGCCGTGGCCGCGCTCGTGGTGGGGTGCTCGCCGAGCGGGTTAACGCGGCTGCCGACCTGCTCGATGAAGGTTTGGGGGCGGCGCAGGCGGCCCGCGAGCTGGCCGAGCGGTTCGGCTGTTCGCCACGTCAGGCGCACCGTTATGTGCAGCACGCCGACCGGTCGGGGCATGTGCCGGTGCCGGACCCGACCGGGGTGTTTACCGTCAAGCTGCCGGTACCGCTCATCGAGCGGGTTCGCGCGCATGCCAGCGGGTCGGGACGCACCCTGTCGGGCGTGGTCGGGCAGGCGTTGGAGGAGTTCTTGGCGCGGCCTCGCAGAGAGCATCCACGCCGGTGAGCGAGCGGGTGGTCGAGTGCGAGTTTGTCTTCGACCGCCTGCAGGCCGCGGAACTGTCGGCGGCCTACTGCATCCTTGTCCCCGAACGGTCGACGCGCAGCGTGCGCGCCGGCCAGGAAGCGAGTCACACCGATGAGCACCGCAGCGATTTATGCCCGGGTCTCCTCGGCCCGGCAGAAGGAGCAGGAGACGATCGGGTCCCAGACCG
>JBBSQO010000365.1:0-2991 GCA_038244025.1 Propionibacteriales bacterium | reverse complement strand
GGGTGAGACCCGGGTTGCCACCTTTGATGTCACCGACTCAGGTGAGGTCGATGCCGGTATCAGCGAGCTTGAGGGGGACTGGGGAACTCCGGACATCCTGGTCAACAACGCCGGCGTCCAGCGGCGAGCACCGTTTGTCGATTTCAGTATCGACGACTGGAATGACCTGGTGGCCACCAACCTGACCAGTGCCTTCTTGGTCGGGCAGCGGGTCGCCCGGGGGATGGTGGAGCGGGGCAGCGGGAAGATCATCAACATCGGGTCGGTGCAGAGCCAGCTCGCCCGGTCCGGTATCGCTGCGTACAGCGCCACCAAGGGTGGAATCGTGATGTTGACCAAAGGCCTGTGTGCGGACCTGGCGCCGTACGGCGTCCAGACCAACGCACTCGCACCAGGTTACTTCGAGACAGAGCTGACCCAGGCGCTGGTCGAGGACGAACAGTTCAGCTCGTGGGTGCGAAGTCGAACCCCGGCCGGCCGCTGGGGCAAGGTGGAAGACCTGGTCGGCGCCTTGGTTTTCTTGTCCTCACCGGCATCGGACTTCGTCAACGGGCAAGTCATCTTCGTCGATGGTGGAATGACCGCGGTCGTCTAGCGACCTCAGGAGGCATGGACCAGTGGTGACTATCCCCAAGCAGACCGTCGGTGTCGTCGTACATGCGGCGAACGACCTCCGCGTCGAATCGATGTCGGTCCAGCGCCCCGCACCGGACCAGGCCATCGTCGAGGTCGCCTACGGCGGAATCTGTGGCTCGGACCTGCACTACTGGTTGCACGGTGCGGCGGGAGAGTCGATCCTGAAGGCGCCGATGGTGCTCGGCCACGAGGTGGTCGGCACCGTGGTCGCCACGGCGGCCGACGGCAGCGGTCCAGTCCTGGGCACGCCGGTCGCGGTACACCCGGCAACTCCGGTCGGCGACGGGCGCACCCGATATCCTGCTGAACGGCCGAACCTGTCACCGGCCGGCACCTATCTGGGTAGCGCAGCCCATTATCCCCACTGCGGCGGGGCTTTCATGAAGTACGCGACCCTGCCGGGGAGGATGCTGCGAGCCCTTCCCGATGGGCTGGGTCTGCGTGCTGCGGCCCTCGCCGAGCCGGCCTCGGTGGCCTGGCACGCCGTCTCCCGGGCCGGTGATATCCGGAGCCGGACCGCGCTCGTGATCGGCGCAGGTCCGATCGGCGCACTGGTGGTGGCGGTGCTCAACCGAGCTGGCGCAGCGGAGATCATTGCCGTCGACATGCATCAGCTGCCGTTGGAGATTGCCAAGAACGTCGGCGCGACGCGCACCTTGCTGGCTTCCCAGACCGAACAGATCACCGACGTCCAGGCCGATGTCGTGGTCGAGTCGAGTGGCAGCTACCGCGGGCTCGGCAGCGCCATCTCGGGTGCGGCGCGCGGCGGACGCGTGGTCATGGTCGGTCTGCTGCCGGCGGGTGAGCAGCCGGTGCCCATCTCGCTGGCGATCGCGCGAGAACTCGAACTGATCGGTTCGTTCCGGTTCAACGATGAGATTGACGAGGTCATGGCCGCCCTCGCCGACGGCACTCTTTTCGTCGCACCCGTCGTCACGCACGAGTACCCGGTCCACGATGCACTCACGGCATTTGACACGGCCCGGGATGCCGCCACCTCCTCCAAGGTCTTGTTGCGGTTCTGACGGCGAGAGCTGCGACATTTTCAACAGCCGTTACCCTAATCGGGTGCCCGGAGTCCCGCCCGCCCAGTACGGCTATCTCGGTCCTGCGGGGACCTTTACTCAGCAGGCCCTGGCGACCCTGCCCGCGCAGCGAGGAGAAGCCATTGGGTTTCCGACCGTCGCGGCCGCGCTGGATGCGGTGCGGGAGGGCGAGATCACCGCGGCGCTGGTGCCGATCGAGAACTCGGTCGAGGGCGGTGTCAGTGCCACCCTGGACAACCTGACCTACGGTGAGCCCCTGATGATCACCCGCGAGGTGTTGCTGCCGGTCCGGTTCACTCTTTTTACCCGGCCCGGTTCGGCGATGGCGGACGTGCGCAAGGTGCTGACCCATCCGATGGCGGTCGCGCAGTGCCGGGACTGGCTTGGTCTGAACCTGCCGCGGGCGACCATCACCGAGGGCACCTCCACCGCGGCGGCGGCCGCCGAGGTCGCCGACCCGGACTCGGCCTTTGACGGGGCGATCTGTGCCCGGATTGCCGGTGAGCGCTACCGGTTGACGGCTGTCGCGGACGATATTGCCGACAACCGGGATGCGGTCACCCGATTCGTGCTCGTCTCCCGCCCCGGCCCACCACTACCGGTCACCGGTGCCGACAAGACCACGCTGATGTTGTTCATGCATGTTGATCATTCCGGTGCGCTGCTGGAGATTCTCGATCAGTTCGCCAGTCGGGGCGTCAACTTGTCGCGGATCGAGTCGCGCCCAACCAAGACCACGCTGGGCAGCTATTGCTTCTCCGTCGATGCCGAGGGCCACATCAATGATGCGCGGATGGGCGAAGCGTTGATGGGGTTGCGCCGGATCTGCAAGGACGTGATCTTCCTCGGCTCCTACCCGCGAGCCGACGGCACTCAGCCGGCCGTGGCTCGTGGCAACACCGACCGCGACTATGCCGACGCATCCGACTGGCTGAAACGGTTGCGTACGCCACCAATGACCTGACGGTAGCTGACCAAGGATCACCACTGTGGTCAGATTGTGATCTTGGCGCCTTACGGAGTCTGTCGATTGTGGAACATGATTATTCCATATCCTCCGGGCTGAGTTGATCGCTGAGTCCCTGATGTGAAGGGGCCCGATGATGAGATTATCCTGTTTACCCGTTGGGGTTTCGGTTGCCGCGATGATCGTAGCCTCGCTCCCGGTCGGGCCGGCGGCTGGCTGGGTAAGGGCTGGGGTTGGATGACTCGCCGGACATCAAGATCACAGTCAACCCGGACAACTCGCTGACCTATTCCGGTCCGGGCTGGCTGACCGTAGTGAGTTTCCAGCGCGCCTCTGATCAGG
>JBBSQO010000364.1:0-2998 GCA_038244025.1 Propionibacteriales bacterium | reverse complement strand
TATCCGCGCTGGCGCCCGACGTCCAGATCGTCGGCACCTCGCTGGAGGAGTACGACGACGAAAAGTTTCGGTCCTTCGCTCAGGACGCGATCGAGGAGTTCAGCCACCGGCAGCTGACCACCGAGCAGTGGGCGGAGTTCGCCCAGAAGCTGAGCTATGTGCCGCAGTCGGCCGGGCCGGCCGGGCTGGTCGCAGCCGTCAAGGCGGCCGAGCAGAGGTTAGGCACCGAGGCCCAGCGGCTGCACTACCTGAGCGTGCCACCGGCGGCTGCCAAGGCCGTTATCACGACGCTGAAGGATGCGGACCTGGTGGAGCGTTCCAGGGTGGTGATGGAGAAGCCGTTCGGCACCGATCTGGCCAGCGCGATCCAGCTGAACGACTTCGTGCACGAGACGTTCGATGAGAGCCAGCTATTTCGGATCGACCATTTCCTCGGCAAGGAGGCCGCTCAGAACATCCTTGCCTTCCGTTTTGCCAATGGTTTGTTCGAGCCGATCTGGAACAGAAACTTCATCGACCATGTCCAGATCGATATCCCCGAAGAGCTCGGCCTTGACCGTCGGGCCAGTTTCTACGAGTCGACCGGCGCCTACAAGGACATGGTGGTTACCCACCTTTTCCAGGTACTGGCATTTGTCGCGATGGAGCCGCCGACCGCACTCGAGCCGGCGTCCATCAGTGAAGAGAAGAACAAGGTGTTCCGCTCCATGCTACCGATCGACCCGGCACAGGTCGTCCGTGGACAGTACAACGGGTATTGCGACGAGGCGGGGGTGGCACGTGATTCCGACACCGAGACTTTCATCGCGCTGCGGTGCGGTATCGACAACTGGCGATGGGCCGGGATTCCGTTCTATCTACGGACCGGCAAACGGATGGCGGACGGGCAGCGGATCGTCTCCATTGCCTTTAAGGAGGCACCGAAGAGCATGTTCCCGGCCGGCTCCGGAGTGGATTCCCAGGGCCCGGATCATTTGACTTTCGACCTGGCCGATGAGTCGAAGGTGTCGTTGTCCTTTTACGGCAAGCGTCCCGGGCCGGGCATGAAGCTGGACAAGCTGAGCATGCAGTTCTCCACCCAGGAGACCGATCGTGTCAGCGACATACTGGAGGCCTATGAGCGGCTGATCCTCGACGCGATGCGTGGTGATCACACCCTCTTTACCACCGCGGAGGGGATCGAGAGCCTTTGGGATCGGTCGACCCCATTGCTGGAGTACCCCCCACCGGTGAAACCGTACGCGCCGGGCACCTGGGGGCCAAACGCGATTCATCAGCTGGTCGCCCCGCACGCCTGGCGGCTGCCATTCGAACGCACCTGGCGCGACAAGAAGTAACACCAGGTGAAAGTCGCGCCCGGCAGGGGATCAAGCGCTGCGGCAACCCTCCGCGCCGCGAGTCTGTGGCCCCTGCTGCGCCGGATCCGCCTTCACCGTAGATTGTGCATGTGCGGAAAGCGACGTAAGGGGTGGCCATCCAACCCTCGGATTGGCTGCTGACCAAGTCTGAGCGGGCCAACCCGCAGACGACCCTGGACGCGCAGCACTCCGGCGACGAAGCATGGTCGACGGGCAACCATGTCCGACCGCTGGTCCATGGTGCTACCTACTTCACCGAGCTCCGCGAGCGGATCGAGGAGACCCGGGCGGGTGACCTGATCTTTTTCACCGACTGGAGGGGAGATCCGGATGAGCTGCTGACCGGCGAGGCTGGCTCCGGGGTGGAAGAGGTGCTGGCCGCCGCCGATATCAGGGGCGTCGACGTCCGCGGGCTGATGTGGCGCTCGCATTGGGACAAGCTGTCGTTCTCGGCCGAGGAGAACCGCCAGCTGGGAAAGCAGCTGCAGGCACGAGGGGCTGAGGTGCTGCTGGACATGCGGGTCCGCACCGGTGGCTCACACCATCAGAAGTTTGTGGTGATCCGATACCGCGGCAGGCCCGAACGCGACGTCGCCTTCGTCGGCGGAATTGACCTGTGCCATTCCCGACGCGATGACGCCCGCCACCACGGCGACCCACAACCGCAGTCAATGGCCGACGCCTATGGTGAGCGTCCGGCCTGGCACGACGCGCAGGCCGCCATTTCCGGCCCGGCCGTCCACGACGTGGAGACGGTCTTTAGGGAGCGCTGGCTTGATCCCACCCCGCTCAGCCGGAACCCGGTGTTCTGGCTGCATGACAAGCTGTCCCGGACCGACCTCAGTCCAGATCCGCTGCCGGACCAGGCGCCGCCGCCATCGCCGGTGCCTGGTGGGACGCATATTGTCCAACTGCTCCGGACCTATCCCAATCTGCGCCATGGCCGCGACTATCCGTTTGCCCGCGGAGGCGAACGCAGCGTCGCCCGCGGCTACAGCAAGGCTCTGGAGAAAGCCTCACACCTGGTCTACATCGAGGATCAGTACCTGTGGTCGACCGACGTCGCGCACGCCTTTGTCGATACCCTTCAGACGAACACCCACCTGCGGGTCATCGCCGTACTGCCACACGTACCGGACCAGTCGGAGCCGCTGTCCCGAGTGCCACAGCAGCTGGGGCGGCTCGAGGCGCTGACCATGATCAAGCAGGCAGGCGGGGACCGGGTCGCCACCTACGGCATCGAGAACCACGCCGGACTCCCGGTCTATGTGCACGCCAAGGTCTGCGTGATGGACGACTGGTGGGCCACTGTCGGCTCGGACAACTTCAACCGGCGTTCCTGGACGCACGACTCGGAGCTGTCTGCCGTCGTCGTCGACACCGTGGGCGGGGATCACTCTGCCTACGCACGTCGGCTTCGGTTGACCCTTGCCGCCGAGCATCTCGACCGTGAGGTCGGCCCGGCCGAGTTTCCCGGTGACATTTCCCGGATCGAGACCGGCACCGCGCCGGGCGACCTGGACGATGCCGAGCTGCTGGCGGTGATGGCCGACTGCGTGGACGCGCAGGGCATGTTCGACACTTTCGCCTCCTCTGCTGCCCGTCTGCAGGCCTGGCACGATGGCGGGCGGATGGGAAAG
>JBBSQO010000363.1:0-3007 GCA_038244025.1 Propionibacteriales bacterium | reverse complement strand
CGGGCGAGGAAATGCGCACCTGCGCACAGCTGCTGGCCGAGAGTGGTCCGGTCCGGGTGATTATCCGGGTCACCCGCGAATGGGGCCGTTCCACGATGGTTGAGGAGTTCGTCCTCTCCCACCGCAGCGATGCGCTCGAGGTCCGGGTCACCCTTGACTGGTGGGAGCAGGCCCACCTGCTGAAGATGCGGTTCCCGGTGGCCGTCACCGAGCCGGAGGCGACCTATGAGATCCCGTTCGGCTCACTGGAACGGCCGGTGAACGGCAACGAGGACCCGGCCCAGAGCTGGGTGGACCTGGCCGGGATCCCGGCCGGGCGGGAGGGTCGCCGCCGTGCCGGGCTAGCGGTGGTCAACAACGCCAAGCACGGCTTTGACGTCTCCCCGGGAGCCGGGGGAGACGGACCGAGCATCGGGATGACGGCGGTCCGCAGCCCGGTCTACTCCTGGCACGATCCGCGGCTGCTGGACCCGGACGGCTTCTATACCTACCAGGACCAGGGCGTCCAAAAGTTCCGCTATCTGCTGGTTCCGCATGCCGGCGACTGGCGGGAAGCGGGTCTGATGCGCCGGTCGGCCGAGCTGGGTTCACCGGTACGGGCCATGCTGGAGAGCTTCCACGACGGCCCGCTGCCGGATCAGCTGAGCTTTGCCTCCGACGGCGGCGGCAGCGTGATGGTGACCGCGATCAAGGGAAGCGAAGATGAGAGCGCACAAGGTGTGGACTTGATCGTCCGGGCGGTGGAAACCACCGGACGCCCCGGATCCGCGCGGATGGAGCTACCGCTGGCCGGTCGGGTGCTGGAAGCCGAGTTCTCAGCGCATCAGATCCGTACCTTCAGCATCCCGGCGTCGGTGTCGGCACCGGTGGTGGAGACCGACCTGATCGAGTGGCCGCTTGAGGATCGGCCCAACGGAGATCTCCGCGAGCAGCCGCTGCCGGGTGGCCGGCTCCGGTTCGACCGGGCCCACAGCGGCCAACCCGGTGACGAGCAGGCATCCGACCTGATCGAGCCGGCGGAGGGGCTCGCCCCCGGTCAGAGCGACCCAACCACCGATGAAGGGGCCCCCGGTGAGTGAACTGGTGCCGGTCCCGATCGGCCCGGGCACACTGCTCGGGATCGAGATCATCTCACCGACCGGGCAACGGACCGCCGTCAACCTGGCTGCCCGGAGCCGGGATGCCGGCGCGGAAGACAGTTCCGAACTCACGCTCACCGGCGCGACGGCCACCTTCGAGGTGACCGTCCGGCTGGCGGCAGCGATCCCGGACACCGGCCGCTGTGACCTCCGGATCATTCTCCGGCACCGGGGCACCGAGCCGGTCGAGGCCTCCGTCCGGCTCAGGCTCGATCTGCCACAGGTAGCGGATCCGTGGTGGCTGATCCCGGGATTGTTCTACGGCGAAAACCGCACCCCAGGCTGCCACCGGGTCTTTCCTCGGTTTGCCATCGGCGCCAATGACCCGGACGGCATGGTCAGCGATCATTGGGAGTTCCGGGCCGACCGGGCAGCCACGCCGGCGGTGTTCGTCTGGGGCGACCAGGGTGGCGCCGCGCTGCTGACCACCGAAACTTCCCCACTGGGGTTGTCGGGGCTGAGAATGCAGCACGACGCTGAGACCGCCACCGCCAGCATCGCGCTGGCCTTTCCCTACCGGGAGGACCCGATCACCTACTACGGGTCGCCCATGCCGCTGCCGGCGCTGACCAGCCACTATCGCTGGCAGCCGGGTGAGGAGGTGTCTGTGGACTGCGCTGCCTATCTGCTGGGCCCGGACCGGCATGGCTATGCGCCCATCCTGGCCGAGGCGCATCGACGCTGGGCCGCACTGGCGCCCGTCGTGCCATGGGTGTCGGTCGAGCAGGCCGCCGATCTGACGGCTGAGGGCCTGCTTCGCTGGCACTATGACCCCGACCCGGGGGTGCTGCTGGAGACGGTCGGTTTCGACCGGGGCATCGGTTGCCCAGACGGCCGACCGGTGGACCGCCAGGCCATGCATGTCGGCTGGGTCAGCGGCCTGCCGTGGGCGTACGCGCTGCTGGCCCACGGCCTGCGCACCAACCGGACCGAGGAGATGCAGTCAGCGGCAAAGGTGATCGACTTCTGCTGCACCAACCTGTCCCCGTCGGGGACCTTCTGGGGTGTCTGGTATCGCGACCGTGGCTGGTCGCAGAGCTGGAGCCCGATCCCGCACGGTCTGCACGCCCGGACACTCGGCGAGGCCACCCTCTTCCTGCTGCGTTCCCTGGAACTGGCCGGCATTGAGGCTGCTACGACGAAAACATGGGTGCCCGCGGCCCGCGCCAACCTTGATGCCATCGTCGTCCGGCAGCGCAACGACGGCAACGTCGGGTCGGTCCACCATGCGCTGACCGGGGAGGTGCTGTCCTGGGAGGGGGCCTCCGGGCTCACCTGGGTTTCCGCCCTGGCCGAGGCGGGTGAGCTTGACTCGGATGGCCGCTACCTGGTCGCGGCACAGGCGGCCGGTGACTACTACGCCCGGTTCGTGGAGGCGGAGTTCATCCACGGCGCCCCCGAGGATGTCGATCTTGCCCCGACTTCAGAAGACGGGTACGCCGCGGTGATGGCCTACCTGTCGCTGTACCGGCGTACCGGCGTCGAGCGCTGGCTGGGCCTGGCCCGCCGGGCCGCCGACTGGATGCTGACCTTTCGCTACACCTACAACGTGGCCTTTGAGCCAAACACCCTGCTGGGCACGTATCGGTTCGCCAGCCGGGGCGCCGACCAGGCTTCGCCCTCCAACCAGCATCTGCATGCCTACGGGCTGATCTGTACCCGGGAGCTGCTTGAGCTGTCGGAGGCGCTCGGCGACCGATGCTATGCCGATCGGGCGCTGGAGACGCTGGCCTGTTTCCGGCAGTTCGTCGCCCGCCAGGACGGCGACTTCAACGCCTATCGCGGGATGGTCAGCGAGCGGTATTACCAGACCGCCTGCTTCCAGCCCAAGGGAATGCTGCTGAGCCTTTCCCATGCCTGGAGCGTCG
>JBBSQO010000362.1:0-3018 GCA_038244025.1 Propionibacteriales bacterium | reverse complement strand
GAGACCTACCTGTGGGCCAAGCTGCCCCAGCTGTCCAAGCCGGAAAAGCTGGCCGAGCTGGCTGCGGTGCTGCGCTCGCTGCCGCGCTATCTGCGGGCCGAGCGGGTGGACCGCGGCACCTTCCTGCGTGCCATCTACCGCCGCTATGCCGGTGCCCACCTGAAGACCCTGGAGAAATTCGTCGACGAACGGATGGCCCCGCACGTGCTGGAGCGGACGTCCCCGGACGCCGTCCGCCGGCTGCGCGAACACCGTACGGCCGGGCACACCACCATCCTGATCACCGGCGTGGTCCGACCGCTGACCCGTCCGCTGGAGCCCCTCTTCGACATCATCGTGGCCGCTGATCTGGCGACCGACGACGAGGGCTGCTGCACCGGCTTCCTCACCGGCCCGCCACTGGTGGGCGAGTCGCGGGCGGCCTGGTTGCAGCACTATGCCAGCCTGCACGGCATCGACCTGTCGAAGAGCTTTGCCTATGCCGACAGCCATTCCGACCTGCCGATGCTGACCTGCGTCGGCAACCCGGTGGTGGTCAGCCCGGACGTGCCGCTGATGCGAGCGGCCAACAGCAACCAGTGGTCGATCGTGGAGTGGAAGACCCGGTCCCAGACGCCCCGCTGGACGATGCCGACATGACGCTCAGATGGTGCTCGCGGTGGAGCTGTGTACGGCGCCCGGCCCTCGACCAAGCCCAGACCGCAGCAAGATCAGGCACCGTGAAGGTCGCGCTTGATCTGACAGGAGATCGCTAAATGGCCCGCCCCGGCTTCGTCCTCGACGTAGATGACCGCACCCCGCCGCTGCTGGTGCACGAGGGCGCAGGGTTCCGGCTGGAGAAGTTCCCACTCGGCACCCAGGTGATCTATCCGGCCGACCCGCTGGCCCGGATCAAGCACCTCGACGACGCCATCGACGAGGTGCTCGGCCAGCCGACCGACGCGGCGCCACTGAGGGAACAGCTACGGCCCGGGATGAAGCTGACGATTGCGTTCAGCGACATCTCAGTCCCGGTACCCCCGATGCGCAAGCCCGACATCCGTGGCCGGATCATCGAACACGTGCTGAGCCTGGCCGCTGCGGCTGGGGTGGACGATGTGGAGCTAATTGCCGCCACCGGGCTGAACCGGCGGATCACCGATGCCGAGATGCTGGACCTGCTGGGCGAACGCGTCTTCCGGTCCTTCCACGCCGACGGGAAGCTGACCAACCATGACGCCGAGGACACCGGCAACCTGACGGTCCTGGGACAGACGGAGCCCGGGCCGGCCGGCGCAGCGGATGTCGCCACCGACCAGGTCGAGATCAACCGGCGGGTAGCCGAGTCGGATCTGCTGGTCAATGTGGTGGTCGTCGCCGCGCCATCCCACGGAGGGGCCGGCTCGATTATCACCGGGCTGGGTTCGACCCGGACCATCTCGGCCCAGCATGGCCTGGCCGGCTTGGGTGACCCCGGCGTTGCCGATCGGCTGGGCAAGGTCGTCGCTGACCGGCTAACCGTCTTTCAGATTGAGGCCGCTGTCGACAACAACGCCTTCCCCTCGGCCCTGGAGTTTTGCCAGCAGCGCGAATGGGAGTGGAGCATCCGCGATCAGGCGACCTTCCTCGGCGTTCGTCACGCGCTGGCGCTGGCGCCCATCCGGGCGCGTCGCCGGATGTTCAACTCGGCCACCGTGGACTACGGCATCATCTCGGTTTCGGCGGGCGACCTGGGAGCCGTCCACCAGCAGATCGCAGCCGTGCTGGCCGGGCAGCAGCAGGTGGAGGTCAACGGGCAGTCCGACGTGTTGATTGCCGGCATTCCCGACGCGTCGCCGTACAGTGTCGGCTCGATTCTCAATCCGCTGCTGGCGGCCTGGCTGGGGCTGGGTGTGGCCTTCAACTCACACACCGGCCAGCCGGTGGTCCGCAAGGGTGGCGCGATCATCCTTTATCACCCGGCCCGGTATGAGTTCAACCCGCGGCACCACCCGTCCTATGTCGACTTCTTCTCCGATGTGCTGCCCACCAGCACAGACGCTAGGGTGCTGGCCGAGAAGTTCGAACCGCGGTTCGCCACCGATCCCTGGTACAGCCACCTGTACCGCACCAGCAACGCCTACCACGGCGTGCATCCCTTCCATCTCTGGTACCAGATGGCCGGGGCGCGACAACACTGCAGCGACATTGTCTGGGTCTCCGCTGACCGGAGCAGCATGGAGCGGATGGGCTTCCGGGCCGCCTCAACGCTGGCCGATGCGCTGGAGATGGTGTCGTCTTCGGTAGGGCGATCGCCGAAGATTAGCTATCTGCACACCCCGCCACAGCTGATTGCGGAGGTGAGATGAGCCAGCCGGGCCACCAGGGCGGCCGGTTCAGCTTCGGCTCGGTGGCCGGGGATGAGCCATCGGTGTTCCCGACCGGCTGGGCTCGACGTCTGCCGGCCCGGGCGGTCCGGGAAGCCGTCCAGCAGGCGATCGTCCGGCCGGTGCTGCATGCCGCGCTCTCGATCGATGTCCATGGGCTGGACGCGATCGCCGGATTGGAATCGCCGGCCATCTGGGTGGCGAACCATTCCAGCCACCTGGACGCCGCGTTGATCCTGACCACCTTGCCGGCCCAGCTTCGCCGTACCACGGCGGTGGCTGCCGCCGACTACTTCTTCGGCTCTTGGTGGCGGGCCGGTAGCTCGGCGGTTGCCTTCAACTCGTTCCCGATCGAACGCTCGCTGCCCAGCACCGAGGAGCAGGCGCTAGATACCGCTACCCGAAGGGCCACATCCCCCAGAAGCACTTCGCTTAGGGCGGCCAACGGAGCAACCACGCCGGCCCGGCTGTTGGCGGAAGGCTGGAATGTGATTCTCTTCCCGGAGGGGACCAGATCGGCCGACGGCTTCCTGGGCGAGTTCTCCGCAGCCGCGGCCGAGCTGGCTATCGCCCACCAGGTCCCGGTGGTGCCGGTCGGACTGCGCGGCAGCTACGCCGCGATGCCTCGGGGCCGGTCCTGGCCAGCGCCCGGGCGGCCACGGGTCAGCGTGCG
>JBBSQO010000361.1:0-3041 GCA_038244025.1 Propionibacteriales bacterium | reverse complement strand
GGCGCTGGCCCGCCCGGCTCGCCGGTTCGTGATCATCCAGCTCAGCTGCCAGGGACTGGCGCTGGCCGCGGCCTGGCTGGCCGGTGCTGACCAGACCCTGCCCTGGATCGGTGTGGTGGCCGTTGCCGGTCTGGTGGTGCTGGTCTGGACCCTGGCTCTGCGGCTCAGGATGGCCGATGCCGATTGACGAAGGATTCGACAGAGTCTGCGATCCGGCGGGCATCCGCCCGGCTGGTGTCCGGGATGGCGGCGTCCGCGGGCCCGGCGGCCAAGGGCTCCAGCACGTTCAGCAGGCGGTGCCGCAGGACGTTCGCCAGCGCGGCAAACGTACGCTGGCGGGCCGCGTAGTCAGCCCGGCCTTCCGGGGTCTCGATCGCTACCGGTTGATAGCCAAGGGCTGTCAAGTCATACGGGCTGGCACGCATGTCCAGCTCGCGGATCTCCCGTGCCAGCAGGAAGCAGTCACCGACCAGCTCCGATCGCACCAGCGGCGAGAGCTTGTAGGCCCACTTGTAAAGGTCCATGTTGGCATGCAGGCAACCAGACTGTTCAAGATCGGGCTGGCTGGCCCGGGTGGGTTGGATGATGTTGAGCGGCTTCGCCTCCGCAGTGAAGAAGCGGAATGCGTCGAAGTGGCTGCACCGTACTCCGCGCTCCTCCACGATGGCGGCCAGCCGCTCGGGTGGCAACCGTAGCGGCCAGTCCGGATGGCGGACCTGGGGCTGGGCCCGGCGATAGACCATCGCCCACTCATGCATCCCAAAGCAGCCGAACTGCGCCGGCCGATCGAGCGTGCGGCGCAGCAGGTTCTGCACCCAGCGAACCGTGTCACCGCGGGAGCCGAGCACCGCACCCGTGTCCAAGGTGATGCCTTCGGCCACCCGGCAATAGTCGCCGAGCTCGAGAAACTCCGCGGCCGACTTTCCGGCCAGGACGGCCCCGTGTCCGGGATGCCAGCGCCGTAACAAGTACGGCCGGTAGGAGTAGTACTTAAATAGGAAGTCCTCGACCGGATGTTTTTGTGCCCGGCTCCGGCGGTAGCGGTGTCCGGCCAGCCAGTCGTCAACCCGGGCATGATGGCCATCCCGGCGGTGTTGCCAGTCCTCCTCGCTCAGGACGGCCAGAACTTGGTTGGAGGCGGACATGGTCACCAAGGATAGTCTGGCCGGGGTGGGCGGAACTGCCGCCGCGGTAGCCGGGGGGCCTTGCCGACCGCTGGCATCGCGCCGATAACCGTCGTCTGTAGGCTCGGGCGAGGTAGGCCTGTTAGCGGTCCGTCGTTACCTGTGATCAAACGTGGTCACGCCAGGAATGTGCTGGCTCATAACCCAGGACGCGCTTGGCCTTATCGATGCAGAGCAGCGTTTCGTGCTCGGCGAGATCTCTGGTCACCCGTACCTTAGGAAAGACCTCGGCAGCCAGCGACGCGCTGGAACGGCTCATCACGGTGTCGTCCTCGGCTACGATGAACGCCTGGAAGCCGGTGCCCTGCCAGTCCAGTGCTTTGAGTACGGCCTGGGCACCATCTCGTCCGTCGATGTAACCCCACAGATTCCACTTGCGCTTCAGTGCGTCATCGTCGAACGACGGGAACTCCGCATAGTCTTCTGGATCCATCACATTGGAGAACCGCAGCCCGATGATCTTGAGCTCTGGGTCCCAGCGGACCAGCTGGATGGCCATCTGCTCCTCCAGGTGCTTGACCAGCGAGTAGGTGCTGTTCGGCTGCGCCGGATATTCCTCGTCGACCGGGAGGTAGGGCGGCGACACGTCGAACGGCAGCCCGAGCACGGTCTCGCTTGAGGCGTAGACGATGTTCTTGATCCCGGCCCGAGACGCCGCCTTGAACGCGTTGAAGGTGGAGAGGATGTTGTTGTGGAAGGTGCCGACGTCACTCAGGATGCCCGGCGCCGGAATCGCCGCCAGATGCACCAGGGCATCAAGCCCGCTGTACCGATCATCGACCCCGAGCAGCGCATCCACCACCTGACCATAGTCATCCATCTCGACGTGGATGAAGTCCGGGCCGCGCTCACCCGACTGGTCGAGGTTGATGACGTCATGACCGGCATCGGCCAGGTAGCTGACGACAGTCCGTCCGAGTTTCCCGCTGCCACCGGTGACCGCGATTCTCATTTTCACTCCTTCGGGTGTGGTCCTTCCGCCCAGTCTGCCATCGGCTGCCAGCGCGCGAGTCCTGAGGTCTACAGCATCCCCACGTCGATCACCGAGACCACGGCCGCGCCGGATCCATCCGAGGCGGCCAGGTCGATCACGGCCGAGATGCCCCAGTCATGATCGCCTTCGGGGTCGTGCAGAATCTGCCGCACGGTCCAGGCGGTGCTGTCGGACTCTCTGTCGATGATCAACAGTCCGGGTCCGCGGGCGTCGGCATCGGTCAGCAGCTGATCATGCTCGTCCCAGTAGGGCGACAGCGCCGCTGCCCAGCTGTCGGCGTCCCAGCCCGACTCCCGATCAAGATCACCCAGGGCCGCCCAGTCACGTCGGGCGGCCAGCTCCACCCGCCGGAAGAGTGCATTGCGGACCAGTACGGTGAAGGCTCGGGCATTGCCGGTCACCGGGCGATGCCCGGCATCCAGCGACGGCGGGCGAACCGCAACCTCCCCGCCGGCACCCGAGGTCAGCTTCTCCCACTCATCCAGCAGAGAGGAGTCCACCTGGCGGACCAGCTCGCCGAGCCATTCGACCAGATCATCGAGCTCGTCGGTCCGGGCCGCTGTCGGCACCGTCCGGCGCAGTGCCCGATAGGCATCGGTCAGATAGCGCAGCACCAGACCCTCGGAGCGGGCCAGGCCATAGAACCCGACGTACTCGACGAAGGTCATCGCCCGCTCATACATGTCGCGCACGACGGACTTCGGTGACAGCGCGGTCTCCGGGACCCATGGGTGGCTCTGGCGGTAGGTCGTGAACAGCGCTCCGAGCAGCTCCTCGAGGGGCTTGGGCCAGGTCACGTCGTCGAGCAGCTCCATCCGCTCCTCGTACTCGATCCCGTCGGCCTTCATCTGCGCGACGGCCTC
>JBBSQO010000360.1:0-3058 GCA_038244025.1 Propionibacteriales bacterium | reverse complement strand
GCCAGGCCGCCGATCAGCAAGGTGACCAGGCCCAGCGCATCGGTTACCGTGTCCCGGGTGCGCTGGGGGAAGCGGTGACCAAGTGCCAGTCCCAGCCCGGAGCCGACCAGCACCGTCGCCACATTGGTCACGGTGCCAAAACCAATGAACATGCGCCAGGGCCTCGCTTGCTGTGGGGATCATCGCAGATCACAGTGGACGGAAACAGAGCCGGACTCCGGCCTCGGCTGTCGATTCTTCCACGGCCGCTGTCCGGCGGCGGGAGCCGCTGTCCAATGAGATGGCCCAGATGAGATGGCCCAGATGAGATGGCTGCGGCCCGGAATCACCGGGTCCCTAGACTCGCTGCATGCTTCAAACCATCGACCTTCGTGGCCGCGCCGCGGCAGGGGAGCGACTCGACTACTCGGCCCTGGTCCCGCGCAGCGAATCCGGGGTGGACGCTGCCCTTGAGGTCGTCCGGCCCATCTGCGACGACGTGGCCACCCGTGGCATCGACGCACTCAAGAACTGGTCCGAACGGTTCGACCACGTGGTGCCGGAGTCCTTCTCGGTCCCGGCTGGGGTGCTGGCTGACGCCGCCTCGGCACTGGACCCGGAACTGGAAGAAGCGTTCATCGAGGCGATCCGCCGGCGCCGTACCGTGAGTGAGTCCGAGCGCGGCGAGGACGCCGCCCGGGTCCGGCTGGCCCCCGGTGCCGAGGTCACCCAGCGGATGATCCCGGTCGACCGGGTCGGACTCTATGTCCCGGGCGGGCTGGCACCGCTGGCCTCCAGCGTGATCATGAACGTGGTTCCGGCCCAGGTGGCCGGCGTCAGGTCCATCGCGGTGGCCTCGCCGCCGCAGCAGGAGTTCGGCGGCCTGCCGCACCCGAACATCCTTGCTCTGTGTCACCTGCTCGGGGTGAACGAGGTGTACGCCGTCGGCGGTGCCCAGGCGATCGCGATGTTTGCCCACGGGGTACCGGGGCTGTGTGAGCGGGTCAATCTGGTCACCGGTCCGGGCAATATCTATGTGGTGGCGGCCAAGCGACTGCTCAAGGGACTGGTCGGCATTGATGCCGAGGCCGGTCCGACCGAGATCGCCATCCTCGCCGACGACCAGGCGGTACCGGCGCATGTGGCCGCCGACCTGATCTCCCAGGCCGAACACGATCCGCGGGCCGCCTCGGTGCTGGTCACCGACTCCGACTCGCTGGTCGAAGCGGTGGTGAGCGAGGTGGGCCGGCAGGTGCCGGTGACCAAGCACCAGCAGCGGGTGCGGGAAGCGCTGTCCGGCCCACAGTCCGGCATCGTCTTGGTCGATGATCGTGACCAGGGCCTTGCGGTGGTGAATGCCTACGCCGCCGAGCACCTGGAGATCCACACCCGCGACGCCCAGGCGGTGGCAGCCAGGGTCCGCAATGCGGGCGCGATCTTTGTCGGTACCTGGTCGCCGGTCTCGCTGGGGGACTACTGCGCCGGCAGCACCCATGTGCTGCCCACCGCCGGTTGCGCCTGCCACTCCTCCGGGCTGAACGTGAGGAGCTTCCTGCGCGCCGTGCATGTGATCAACTACTCTGAGCAGGGGCTTGCCGGGGTGGCCCGTCAGGTGGAGATCTTCGCCGAGTCAGAGAACCTGCCGGCGCACGGCCACGCTGTCGCAGTCAGGTTCCCGGGGAGCAACCGCGATGCCTGAAGCCACCGCCAGCCCGCGGCTCGTCGACCTGCCGCTGCGCCCCGAGCTGGCCGACCAGCAGCCGTACGGTGCTCCGCAGCTGGACGTGCCGGTCCGCCTGAATGTGAACGAGAACCCCTATCCACCAGGCCCGTTGGTGGTTGCGGACATCGCCGCCGCGGTAAGCCAGGTCGCAGCCGGGCTGAACCGGTATCCGGACCGGGATGCGGTGCTGTTGCGGCAGGATCTGGCCCACTATCTGGGGCATTCCCTCACTGCTGAGCAGATCTGGGCCGCGAACGGCAGCAATGAGGTGCTGCTGCAGGTCTTGCAGGCCTTCGGCGGCCCGGGCCGGTCGGTGCTGTCCTTTGCGCCGACCTATTCGATGTATCCGGAGTATGCCCGAAACAGCCATACGACCTGGCTGACCGCACCCCGGTGCGACGACTTCACCATCGACACCGGCCAGGCGGTCGCCGCCGTCGAAGAACACCGGCCGGACGTCATCTTCGTCACCAGCCCCAACAACCCGACCGGCACCGCGGTCGGACTCGGCACGCTGGCGGCAATCTGCCGGGCCGCCCCCGGGATGGTGGTGGTTGACGAGGCCTATGTCGAGTTCGCCCGGGCCGGGACGCCGAGCGCACTGGAGCTGCTGGGAGAGTTCGGACGGCTGGCGGTGTCTCGCACCATGTCCAAGGCCTTTGCCTTCGCCGGCGGTCGGCTGGGTTATCTGGCGGCCGCGCCGGCCGTGGTCGACGCGCTACGGATCGTCCGGCTGCCCTACCACCTGTCCGCGATCACCCAGGCCGTCGCCCGGGTGGCGCTGGCCCATTCGCACGAGATGCTGGCTCAGGTGGACCGGCTCCGGGCCGAACGCGATCTGCTGGCGAGCTGGTTGGCCGACCAGGGACTCATTGTCGCCGACTCCGATGCCAACTTCTGTCTGTTCGGGCAGTTCGCCGACCGGCACCGGGTCTGGCAGGCCCTGTTGGATCGTGGCGTCTTGATCAGGGAGACTGGTCCGGCCGGCTGGCTTCGGGTCTCGGTCGGCACCGCGGATGAGATGATCACATTTAAACAGGCACTGACGGAGATCCTTGCTGATCTAAAGGATTGCGGCCAGAAGGGATTCAGACCATGACTGACGACACCTGTGCAAAGGGTTCTGGGGCAGCGGGCTCTCAGCCAAGGACCGCGGCGGCGCAGCGGGTCACCTCCGAGTCAACGGTTCGGGTCAGCCTCGATCTGGACGGCTCGGGGGAGGCCACCATCGCCACCGGCGTCGGCTTCTTCGACCATATGCTGACCGCTCTCGCCAAACATAGCCTGTTTGATCTTGAGGTCGAGGCGGTCGGGGACATCCACGTCGATGCCCATCACACCGTCGAGGACACCGCG
>JBBSQO010000359.1:0-3060 GCA_038244025.1 Propionibacteriales bacterium | reverse complement strand
GCGAACAGGGCGACAATCACGATCAGCAGGAAGCTGGTCGAGGCGAACAGCGTGAAGACGACCAGGTTCGCGCCACTGCGTTGGGCCAGGTCGACGAAACCGGGGGCACCATTGGACTGCGGGTCATCGCTGCCGAGCGCGAACGCACCGATCAGGATCAACGGCAGCGCGATGATCACCACGAAGATGCCCTGGGTCCGGCGGCGGCGAAGCTGCCGGCCGAACTCGGCCCGCAGCGGCAACGAGCCCCTGACCCTGCCGACGCCAGGCGCGGGTGATGGCCCGCGGGCAGGCGCTGGACGGTTCACGGGTTCCCCGGTCCCTCGGCCGGGGCACCGACCAGGTTCATGAAGATGTCCTCCAGCTGGCGGTGCCCATCAACCGACTCGATGGCATGGCCGGAGTTGACCAGGACCCGGATCACCTCGCCCCTGGCGACCCTCCCCTCGGCCCGGATCAGCTCACCTTCCCGGCGGGTCTCCAGACCGCTGGCCCGAAGCTGACGCTCGGCTGCGTCCAGGTCGGAGCCGTCAGCCAGCCCGATCAGGGTGACGTCATCGCTTGCGGTGAGCTCGTTGATGGCGCCGGACAGCACCACCGCACCCCGATCCATCACCACCACATGGCTGCAGGTCTGTTGCACCTCCGAGAGCAGATGGCTGGACACCACCACGGTCCGCCCGGCCGCGGCATAGTCGGCCAGCACGGTGCGCATCGCCCGAATCTGCGGCGGGTCCAGGCCATTGGTCGGCTCGTCCAACAGCAGCAGCTCGGGCAGGCCGAGCATGGCCTGGGCGATACCCAGCCGCTGGCGCATGCCCTGGCTGTAGCTGCGCACCGGCTTGTCGATCGCGCTGCCCAGCTCGGCTATCTTCAGTGCCTTGGCCAGGTGAGAGTCATCGGCTGGCCGGCCGGTCGCCGACCAGTAGGCAGCCAGGTTCTGCGCTCCGGTGAGGTGTGGCAGGAATCCAGGCCCTTCAATGAAGGCGCCGACCGAAGCCAGTACGTCCGCTCCGGCGTGAACCGGCTCTCCGCGCACCCAGATGTGTCCCGAGTCCGGCCGAATCAGCCCAACCAACATTCGCATGGTGGTGGTCTTGCCGGCGCCGTTGGGGCCCAGCAGCCCAACGACCTGTCCCGGCTCGGCCGAGAAGCTGACCCGATCAACGGCACGGAAGCCGTCACCGTACGTCTTGACCAGGTTCTCGACCTGCAACGGCACCTGGCGCAGATCCGCACGTGGATGGGCGGTGCGCCGGCGTCGCCAGCCGATGATCATGGCCAGCAGCGCGGCCAGCAGCAGCAGCGCTGCCACGGTGATCAGCAACGGTCTCGGCACCTCCAGTGCTGATGACGCCAGTGGGGCGCCGGCGACCTGGGGCACAGTCAGCACAGCTCCGCGCGCGAGCCCGACCTGGTAGACAGCCGGCCTGAGAGGGACGGCGTACGCCTGGTCGGTGCTGGAGATCACCAGCTGCAGCCGGTGACCGCTCGGGACCTGGTGAACGACCGGCGGCAGTATCAGCTGCACGGTATTGGGCTGGCCTGGCTGTAGCCCACTGAGCCGGACCGGGGCCACCGCCAGTTGCGGCAACACCGCAGTACTGGGCTGCCCGGCGCGCTCCACAGCCGCACCCGGGCTGGGAGCCGGTGCTGCGGTGCTCTGGGGCCCGAGATCCCACAGGGTGGCAAAGGCGGTCACGTCGGTGCTGGACGAGCTGATGCTGACGGCGATGGTGGCGCTGCCAGTGAGCAGCAGCGGCGTGGCCAGTGGGTCGCTGGTGAAGTTGGCGGACTGACCGGGCAGTACGGCGAGCGAATAGCCACCCACGGTGGATAACTGTCCCAATACGCCACCGGTGCCCGGCAGGTTGGTCACCGCGGCCGGTTCGCCGCCCGGCGGGGAGAGCACCGGCTGCTCCGCTCCGGTCAGGGGTACGGTGGCGCTGGCCATGGTTCCGGTCCGACCCGGATAGCGGTCAACCTTCCGTACGTCGGCCTTGTCATCGCCCTGGTCGGCCAGCAGCGAGGCGGGCGGCACCGTGAACTCGAAGCCGGTATCGACGGGGCTGCCGTCACCGGCGAGGTAGCGGCCGAACCAGGACTCCAGCTGGGGCAGCAGCGCCTGGATGTCAATCTGGGCATCGTGACCACCACTCACCCAGCTCATCTTGGCCGGCGTCGAGTGCGGCAGCGCAGCCAGGTTGGCGTCGGCCTGGTCCAGGGGGAACAGGCTGTCCTGCTCCCCCTGGACGAACAGGGTGGGTGCGGTGATCTTGGCCACCACCGGTTGCAGGTCGGAGCGAGACAGCAGCTCAAGGAGCTTCCGGTCCGGCTGGCCGCCCTGGGCCATCCGCAGGTAGGCCCGGCAGAGTTCCGGAGTGAAGCGGCCGCACAGGTCGCCTCCGGTCGTGGCACCCCCGCCGCCGAGAAAGAAGAGCGCGGCCCAACGCTTCTTGAACACGCCCGGCACGGTGATCGGGTTCAGGCCGGCCGGGGTCCGCGGCACCGCCTTACCGGCGTACTGGCCGAACAGGGCCCGTCCCAGGCTGTGATAGGTAAACGCGGGAACGATGGCGTCAATGCGAGGGTCCAGGCCACCGGCCAGCAGGGCCGCTGCCCCGCCGTACGAAGCGCCGGCGAAGCCGACCACCGGATCACCGGACTCCTTGATCACGTCCGGCCGCCCGGACAGGACGCCGACAATCCGGCGGATGTCGGATCCCTCATAGGCGGGGTCGTTGAGGTGGATCAACCCGCCGGACGCACCGAACCCTCGGGCACTGTAGGTCAACACCAGAAAGCCGTTGCGGGCCAGGGTGCGGGCGGTCGGGGCAAGATCAGCCTTGCTGCCACCGAACCCGTGAGCCAGCACGATCGCTGGCCGGGGACGGGTGCCAGCGGTGTGGAAAACCGACGCATCCAGCGAGACCGGGACCTGGTCCTCGTCCGGGACAGCCTTGATCGTGGTCACCTGCTCGGTCACCGGCTCGTCGGCACTCGCCCGGGGTACGGCGAGGAGGGACATCAGGCAGTTGAGCGCAGTGGCGAGGATAATCG
>JBBSQO010000358.1:0-3070 GCA_038244025.1 Propionibacteriales bacterium | reverse complement strand
GGCATGTTCACCATGACCATGAACGGCGATCAGGCCACGGTCGATATGAGCTGGAGCGGTCTGGCCGGCAAGTTCATGGACGGTGCGTATCCGCACGTGGAGCACATCCACATCGGCGCCAAGGGCCAGTGCCCGACCCCGTCGGCGGACAAGAATGGTGACGGCATCGTCGACACGGTTGAGGGCGGTCCGGCCTATGGCCAGATCGGCACCACCTTGTCGGTCAAGGGCGATACCAGCGCCAAGGCCGGTACCGATATCAAGATCGCACCGAGCGGCAGTAGCACGAAGTATCACCGTACCTTCACCCTCAACGACGAGACCATGAAGTCGCTGAAGTCGGGCACCGGTGTGGTCGTGGTGCACGGGCTCGATCCGAGCACGCTGAGCAAGAAGGCCCAGAGCGAGAAGAGCAATCTGGTGCCGTCGCTGCCGTTGGCAGCAACTGCGCCCGCGCTCTGCGGAGCGTTGAGCTCGATGCCTTCTGGTGGTGTGGCCACCGGTAACGGATCAACCTCCGGGACCGAAGACCTTGGTCTGCTTGGTCTGGGCGGCGGTTTGCTGCTGGCCGGTGGGGCGTTCCTGGGTCTGCGCAAGCGGGCAGCTGCCAAGGCTAGCTGAAAGCCTGAGCCGAGAGGACTGAACTGAGATGACACGGTTGTTGACCACGATGGCTCGTCTGGGCAAGGTCGGGGGGCTTGCCCTGGCGGCCATCGTGGTCGGCGCCGTGTTGATCGGGATCGCGGTGGCGGCGCAGAAAAGCGCTCCGACACCGCCCGCATCCGCAGCCGGCACCCTCGATGCCGCGCCATCGTCGACGGCAAAGTCAGCATCTTCCCGGCCGAGTGCAGGTCCCACGTCATTGGCCCCTTCTTCGGCCGCACCGTCGGCATCGGCGAGCTCTGCCGAGCCGCCACTGGGCCCGTCCAAGCCGGTCTCCATCTCGATACCGGCCATTGACGTCAAGTCGGCTGTTTTTGCCATCGGAAAGGACGATGACGGCACCCTCAAGGTGCCCCAACCCGGGCCGAACCTGAACAAGGTTGCCTGGTTCGAGAAGTCCCCGACGCCTGGCCAGCCCGGCCCGGCCGTGCTGGAGGGCCATGTCGACTCAGTCCAGGGGCCGTCGGTGTTCTTCGAGCTGGGCGATGTCCGGCCCGGCAACAAGATCATCATCAAGCGCCACGACGGCCGTACCGTCACCTTCACCGTGAATGCGGTCCGCGACTACCAGAAAGACGCCTTCCCGACCCGGGACGTCTACGGCAGCGGAGACCTCAGCAAGTCAGAAATCCGGCTGATCACCTGCAGCGACTTCGACAAGAGCATTCGCCACCACGTGGGAAACCTGATCGTCTTCGCCCATCTCACGTCCGTCCAGGGCAAGTCCTGACCAAGGACTCCCGGTCCGTTGGCTTGTTCGCCACCTGAGGAGAATTTAGATGTCTATCAGAAGAATGCCCAGCAGAAAAACAACAGCAGTCGCCATGTTCACCATCGTCGGGTTCGGCTTGGCCGGCTGCGGGTCCTCCGGCGGAACGGCCGCCTCATCCCCGAGCATGTCTCCCAAGTCGAGCATGTCGCCAATGTCGAGCATGTCTCCCAAGTCGAGCATGTCCTCACCGGCCCAGTCATCCAGTGCAGCTGAACCGGTCGTGATCACCATCAAAGATTTCGCCTACCAGGCTCCCAAGACGGTCAGCCCGGGTGCGAAGATCACCGTGAAGAATGACGACTCCACCGCTCATACCGTCACTGCCGATTCCGGTAACGCCTTCGACGTGACCATCAAGCCGGGCGAGTCAGCGATGCTGACCGCACCTGACAAGCCAGGCAGCTACCCGTACCACTGCACCTTCCACAGCAACATGAAGGGAACGCTGGTGGTGAAATGAGCAACACAGCGCAACAGGGTAGTCGGCAGGCAACCGGTCGAGGGGGCGTCACCCGATGGGTGGTGCGCCTCCTGGTTGTCGCAGCCCTGATCGTCGATGCGGTGGTCCATTTCCATTTGGCCTCCGGATACCAGGCCGCGGCGTCTGGCGGGATCGGTGAGGGAAACCTGTTCCGGTTGGAGGCCGCGGTGGCGATCCTGGCTGCGCTGTACGTGCTGGTACGAGGCAGCCGGCCCGCCTACGCATTAGCGTTTGTGATTTCAGCCAGCGGCCTGTTCGCCGTACTACTGTTCCGATATGTGCAGGTGCCGGCCTTCGGTCCGATCCCGTCAATGTACGAGCCGGTCTGGTTCTTTGAGAAGTCGCTCAGCGCCGTCGCCGAAGGGGTTGGGACGCTGCTCGCCGCGGTTAGTTTTCTTAGCGGCCATTCGCGTCAAGCGCTGGTTGAGCCGGTCGAGACTGGCAGACAATAAGCCGATCCGACACCAGCCTCGATACTGGCAATGTATTGCAGACCAACGTACGATCGAATCGTAAATGAAACAGATAGTTTCGTCGCGAACGAATCGGAGGCTTCCGGTGGTTGCAGTTGCAGATGTCAAGAGCGCGCTGATTGCGGGACTGCTGGCGGCGGTGATCTGGATGATCATCGCCACCCTGACGGGGGTGTCCAGTGGCATGGTCGTTGGTTGGGGGATCGGCCTTCTGGTTATTGTCACCGTGGTCACCTACATCATCGAGATGATCATCGTGAAAGCCAGAGGGGAGCGGGCGACCGCTCGCTGAGCCCATGCGGTTCAGCCACTGCCGCTCAACTCGGTGAGGTAGCGCTGCATTGGACGATGGAACGTCCCGACGACCTGCTCTAGTGCTGTCAACGTTGCTGGCCGTGGCCATCCGGCCGACAAGAGTTCTGCGGGCAGGTTGGGGTCGTCATAGAGACTGGCAAACACCGGCCGGACGGCAGCGACATACTGGCGCAGCATGGCCGGGTTCCCTGCACTACCCGACCCTGCTCTCGTGGCCGCATCCAGATCTCGGTGGTGCTGGCGGTAGATCCTGGCCAGCGTCGCCAGGTCCCAGGCCTCTGCCGCGGCCCGGCGGGCAGAGTCAAGATCAAGACCGAGTGCTGCCGAATACACCGCAGCCGAGGTGGGGGGAGTGCCGACCAGCTT
>JBBSQO010000357.1:0-3079 GCA_038244025.1 Propionibacteriales bacterium | reverse complement strand
GTCGCGTCCTGGCGCACCGAAACCCAGAACCCGGACTGGCCGGTCGGCGACGGCACCCCGCACGGCGGCCTTTACAGACAAGACCAGCTCCGCTCGCTGGTCACCTACGCAGCCGATCGCGGAATCACCATCGTCCCCGAGATCGAATTCCCCGGTCATGTGATGGCTGTCCTAGCAGCTCTGCCGGAGCTCGGGAACAACCCCGCCCAGCCGATCGCCCCAGCCACTACCTGGGGAATCATGGAGCGAGTGCTGAACATGACCGACGACGCCCTGGCGGTGGTGTTCGACCTGTACGAGGAGCTGCTGAACATCTTTCCAAGCAGCTACATCCATGTCGGTGGCGACGAGTGTCCCAGGGCTGAGTGGCGGAAGAGTACGCAAGCCAGACAGCTCGCCGAGGCGCGCGGCCTGGCCGATGTCACTCACCTGCAACGCTGGTTCACCGAGACGTTGCGGGACTGGCTGGCCGAGCGGGACCGGCGGCTGGTCGGCTGGGACGAGATCTGTGATGAGGGACCGCTGGAGGGCGCGGTGGCGATGGCGTGGCGCGAAGCCAGCTATGGCATCAAGGCTGCCGAGGCGGGGATGGATGTGGTGATGTCCCCCATCTCACACACCTACTTCGACTATTATCCCGGCACCGCGGACGAGGAGCCGTACAGCATCGGCGGTCTGGTCAGCACCGAACATGTCTATTCCTTCGAGCCGCTGGACGGTCTGACACTGCAGGCCCGGGACAAGGTGCTGGGTACGCAGTGCCAGGTCTGGACCGAGTACATGCCTACCATGCGAAGGGTGCAGTACATGCTCTATCCGCGGGCCTGCGCGCACAGCGAGGTGGCGTGGTCGGATCCGGATGGTCGATCCTGGGAGGAGTTCCAGCCCCGGCTGGCCGAACATCTGGAGCGGCTGGCTGCCCTCGGGGTGAACTACCGTCCCGAGAGCGGTCCGCACCCCTGGCAACAGGGCGGCACCGGTGCCTGGCGGCGACCCGACCGGCACCGGCAGAACTGAGTACACCGGTAAGGCTAAGCGCCTTCGCAAGGAGGTACCGGCACGATCAAGCGTCGCCGCATTACAGTGGGCCGATGGCCGACTTCTCTCCCCACCTCGTCTCCCGGATGCGCGGATTCGGCAGCACCATCTTTGCTGAGATGACCCAGCGGGCCCTGGCGGTGGACGCGATCAACCTCGGCCAGGGGTTCCCCGACACCGACGGCCCGCAGGAGATGCTGGACGCGGCCACGTCGGCCATCGCTGGCGGGTTGAACCAGTATCCGCCGGCGACCGGCTTCCCGATCCTGCGCGAGGCCATCGCCCAACACCAGCACGACTACTACGGGCTGGACTACGATCCGGCCAGTGAGGTGTTGGTGACCGTTGGCGCCACCGAGGCGATCAGCTCCACCATCCTGGCCCTGTGCGAGATCGGTGACGAGGTGATCGCGTTGGAGCCGACCTACGACTCGTACGCCGCCTCGATTGCCCTGGCCGGGGCCGTCCTCAAACCGGTAACCCTGCGCCAGCCGGACTACCGCCTGGATGCCGACGAACTGCGAGCTGCGGTCACCGAGCGAACCCGGCTGCTGTTGATCAACAGCCCGCACAACCCCACCAGCCGGGTGCTGGACCGCGACGAGCTCGCCGCCATTGCCGGGCTGGCTATCGAGCGCGACCTGCTGGTCGTCTGTGACGAGGTCTATGAGCACCTCACCTTCGACAACCGCCCACATCTCCCGCTGGCGACCTTCGATGGCATGCGGGACCGGACAATTTGTATTTCCTCAGCCGGCAAAACATTCTCCTGCACCGGCTGGAAGGTCGGCTGGGCCTGCGCGCCGGCGGACCTGATCAACGCGATCAAGACCCCGAAGCAGTTCACCACCTTCGTCGGTAGCGGCCCATTCCAGTACGGCGTGGCCGCCGCGCTGGCGTTGCCCCCGGAGCGAATCGAGGAGATCCGGCTCCGGCTACAGAGCGGCCGCGACCAGCTGACCGAGGGGTTGCAGGCGGCCGGGCTCGAGGTTCATCCCAGCCAGGGCACCTACTTCGTCACCGTGGACGTGGCCGCGATCGGCGAGACCGACGGGCTCGAGTTCTGCCGGGCGCTGCCGGAGCGTTGCGGGGTGGCCGCGGTGCCCAGCCAGACCTTCTATCTCGACCCGGATCAGGCGCGTACCCTGGTCCGGTTCGCCTTCTCCAAACGGCCCGAGGTGCTGGCCGAGGGCGCCCGCAGGCTGGCGACCCTATCCGCATCATCCTGAGTGGTCCCGGAATCAGCAGGGCGAGGGTTGGTTCAGGAGCCACTTTCTGACTCCTCATAAGTGGCTACTGCCCTCTTCTCTCGCCATCGCTCCACGATGCAGCCGAGCGTGTGTCAGCCTCGGCGATGGGTACCGGTGTTGGGTGAGACACATTGTTAGGACCCAAGGAAGGTAACCCTTATCATGGGAGGTGTGGCTCTACCTGGAGCAGGTTCCCCAGGTACCGAATAAGGCAAGCGTCAGGAAGAAGGCACGTCCGCGGTGACAAAGGTCCAGACCCTCGATCGAGTGGTCATTCGCTTCGCCGGCGATTCCGGCGACGGCATGCAACTCACCGGCGACCGCTTCACTTCCGACTCGGCCACCTTCGGCAACGACATCTCCACCTTGCCGAACTTTCCCGCCGAAATCAGGGCACCGGCAGGCACTCTGCCCGGCGTCTCCAGCTTCCAGCTGCACTTCGCCAACTACGACATCCTCACTCCGGGCGATCGTCCGGATGTGCTGGTGGCGATGAATCCTGCCGCACTAAAGGCCAATATCGACGACCTGCCCCGTAGCGGCCTGATCATTGCCGACACCGCCGACTTCACCAAGCGCAACCTGACCAAGGTCGGCTATCAGCAGAACCCGCTGGAGGACGGCTCGCTGACCGACTATCAGCTGCATGCCCTGGACCTGACCGGGATGACCGTTGCGGCCGTGAAGGAGTTCGGGCTGAGCCGCAAGGATGCCTCCCGGGCCAAGAATATGTTCGCGCTCGGGCTGCTGTCCTGGCTGTACCACCGCCCCACCGAGGGCACCCTCGATTT
>JBBSQO010000356.1:0-3085 GCA_038244025.1 Propionibacteriales bacterium | reverse complement strand
CGCCTTGTCCAGCATCTGGTTGCCGTTGCCGCACTTGGGGGACACCACACAGGCGGGACAACCCAGTTGACAGTCGCAGCTGTGCAACCGCTCCAGGGTGGCTCGCAGCCAAGCGTCGGCGATCGCATAGCCGCGCTCGGCAAACCCTGCGCCGCCGGGATGGCCATCATGGACGAAGATCGTGCAGCTGCCCGTGTCAGGATGGATCGCTGTGGAGAGCCCGCCGATATCCCACCGGTCGCAGGGAGCAAACATCGGCAGCAGGCTGATGGCGGTGTGCTCGGCTCCGTGGGCTGCACCGGCCAGCTGGACCGCCGACAACCCGAGACCGGTCACCACCTCGGCCGGCAAAGTCCACCAGACGGACTGGGTGCGCAGGGTGCGCAGGGGAAGATCAAGAGGCGTCTCGTCCCAGACCTTGCCGGAGACCTCGTCGCGGCGAAGATAGCCGATGACCTGGGAGGAGACATCGACATCGCCGAAATGCACCGTGCCGGTGCCCATTGCCCGGGACTTATGATCAGCCACGATGCGCACGTCGTTGGTCGATTTGGGCTGGGTGTAATAGCCCGGCCGGTCCAGACGTACGATCGCCTCGGCCAGCTCGGAGTCCAGCGACTCGACCAGATAGGTCTCGCCCTGGTGCAGGTAGACGGCACCCTCGTGCACTGTACGATCCGCGGCACCCCGGTCCACCTGGCCGATCACCCGGCCGGTCTCAGCCTCGACGATCTCGACCGAACGGCCGGCCATCGAGCGGAGATCAATGGCATCGACGGCGCGTTCGTTGTGGGCCCAGAACCATCCCTGCGGGCGCTTGCGCAACGCACCCTGAGCCACCAGCCGGTCAATCAGCGGGAGCAGCTGGGGACCGAACCACTGCTGGTCGGCCGGGGTCAGCGGGAGCTCTTGTGCGGCTGCAGCCAGATGGGGAGCAAGAACGTACGGATTCTCGGCATGCAAAACGGTGGCCTCGACTGGTGCGTCGAAGATCATTTCTGGATGATCAAAGAGGTAGGCGTCCAGTGGGTCCTCAGCCGCAATCAAGGTGACCTGGGCAGCTGCCCCCTTGCGCCCCGCCCGGCCGGACTGCTGCCACAGCGCCGAGATGGTGCCCGGGAAGCCGGAGATGATCACCGCATCCAGGCCGGCAATATCAACGCCCAGCTCCAGCGCATTGGTGGCGGCCACCCCCCGTAGCGCGCCGGACTGCAGGTCACGCTCCAGCGCCCGGCGTTCGGTGGCCAGGTAGCCACTGCGGTAGGAGTCGATCCGCAAGCCGGCTCGGGTGAGCTGGCGAGAGGCTCGAAGCGCCACCAGCTCGGCCTTCTTGCGGGACGGGATGAAAGCGACCGTCTGGCGGTCCTCCTCGACCGACTGGGCCAGCAGCTGGGCCGCATCGTCATCGCTGGAGCCAACTGGTTCCCATAACACCATCCGGACCGCACCATGGGGAGACGCGTCGTCGGTGACCCGGGTGACATCGCCGGGTCCGACACCGATCAGATTGGCGGCTGCCTCCGTTGTGTTGGTGCTCGTCGCCGAGGCCAGCACGAACACCGGATGGGCCCCGTAGGCAGCACACAGCCGACGGAGCCGCCGCAGCACGGCCGCCACATGGGCACCGAAGACGCCTCGATACCGGTGGCACTCATCAATAACCACATAACGCAGTGACTGCAGCACCGGCGCCCAGCGGGCATGGTTGGGCAACACCGAGCGATGCAACATGTCCGGGTTGCTAAGCAGGTAGGCCGCATGGTCGCGAGCCCAGCGCCGCTCGGCCACCGACGAGTCCCCATCCAGGGTGGCCACCGTCCAGTCGGGCAGGCCGAAACTGGAGCAGACTCGAAGCTGGTCATGCGCCAGCGCCTTGGTCGGTGCCAGGTACAAGGCGGTGTGCGGGCGGCGCGGCTGTAGCAACCGTTCCCGTACCGACTGATCGCCAGCCGGGGCGCTGTGCTCAGGACCGCCGTAGGTCGCCGCCATGATCGGCAGCAGGTAGCCCAGCGTTTTACCGGATGCGGTGCCGGTGGAGATCACCACGTGTCGGCCGGCATGCGCGGCCTCGGCGGCGGCCACCTGGTGCAGCCACGGCGCCGGAATCCCGGCCTGCCGGCAAGCCGCTGGCACCTCGGGCGGCAGCCAGTCCGGCCAGGTGCCGGTACGTCCTTCCCGAGCATGGGTGGTGTGGACATGCCGCACCTGGGCCAGATCAGTCATCTTGCGGCCAGGCACCACGGACATACTGCGGCGGATAGGGCGCCTCATCCACTTCCAGCCCGAGCTGGTGCGCCGCCCGATGTGGCCAGGAGGGCTCCCGCAGCGCCGCCCGGGCCAGCATCACCGCATCGGCCGAACCGGTTGCCAGGATGTCGGCCGCCTGGTCCGGTTCGGTGATCATGCCGACGGCGCAGGTGGGCATCTGAGTGACCTTGCGGACATGTGCTGCCAGCGGCACCTGATAGCCAGGCCCGACCGGGATCGGCGCGGAGGCCACATTGCCGCCGCTGGACAGATCCACTAGGTCGACCCCGCGGACCTGCAGCCAGCCGGTGACCTCGGCGGTCCCCTCGATCGTCCAGCCACCCTCGGTCCAGTCGGTGCCAGAGAACCGTACGAACAACGGCTTGGACTCCGGCCAGACCTCTCGGACCGCCTCGACCACCTGCAGCAGCAGCCGGGCCCGGTTGGGTAGCAGCCCGCCGTACCGGTCGGTTCGGTGGTTCGACAGGGGCGACAAGAACTCATGCAGCAGGTAGCCATGGGCGGCGTGGATCTCCACCACGTCGAAGCCGGCCTGGTCGGCACGTACCGCGGCGGCAGCAAAATCGGCGACCACGCCACGGATCTCGGCCAGCGAGAGCTCGACCGGGGTGGCCAGCCCGGTGAACGGTTCGGCCGAGGGTGCCACGGTCTGCCAGCCATGCTCGGTGATCGGCACGCTGCCACGCCGGTCATCCCAGAACGAGAAGGTGGAGCCCTTGCGTCCGGCATGGGCCAGCTGGATGCCGGCGGTGGTCCGCTGGGAGTGGATGAAACTGACAATCCGCTGCCATGCCCCGACTTGAGCATCAGTCCAAAT
>JBBSQO010000355.1:0-3102 GCA_038244025.1 Propionibacteriales bacterium | reverse complement strand
GCCGGCATCCCGATCTCGACAACGGGGTGATGGAGTTCGTCATCGCGGATCTGCTGAAGGCTTGTCCATCCCTGGGTATCCAGCGCATCTCGCTCAACTTCGCGGTGTTCCGCTCATCCCTGGCCCGCGGTGAACGCATTGGGGCGGGGCCGATGACCCGCGCCTGGGTCGGCATCTTGCTCTTCCTGTCCCGGTGGTGGCAGATCGCCTCCCTCTATCGTGCCAACGCCAAGTTCCGCCCCAGCTGGGAACCCCGCTTCATCTGCTTCACCCAGGCCCGGGATCTAGGCCACATTGCCTGGGCGTCGCTGCAGGCCGAAGGCTACCTGCACCTTCCCTGGCACCGGAAGGCCAAGGCACGCCGCCCGCCCGACAGGCACCGGAATGCACGTCCCGGGCAGCACTCCAGCGCTACCCCTGACACCCGTACCGCCAGCTCTGAAAGGCAACCGCCATGGTGAGTCTCACCGGCACACCGCTGCTGTACACGTCCGCCGTGCTCACCGTCGCCGCGCCGGTGGTGCTGGTGCTGCTGTGGCGGCGCACCCGCCCCGGCTGGCTGGCCACGCTGGGCCGGCTGGTTGTGGTGGCGTTCTGCCAGCTGGTCGCGGTCTGTTGTCTCTTCTTGTATGTCAACAATTCCTACGATTTCTATTCCAGCTGGTCAGACTTGCTGGGCACCAACAGCCAGCATGCCAAGGTGCAGTCCAATGGACCGGGCACCCCTGGTGGTGGCCCGGTCACCCACAGTGTCAGGCCGGCCACCCCCGGCCATCGTCTGGTCAGCCGCGGTGACGGCCGGGTCGAGGTGCTCACCATCCACGGCCCCAAGTCCCACTCCTCGGGCCAGGTCCTCGCCTGGTTGCCGCCGCAGTACGACCAGCCACAGTTCGCCCATATCCGCTTTCCGGTGATCATGGTTTTGCCCGGCCAGCCATCGAAGCCGGAGGTGATGTTCCGCAACTTCACGTTCAGTGCCATCGCCACCAGCGAGATCAACTCTGGAAAGGTGGCACCCTTTGTCGCCATCATCCCCCCACTGATGACCAATCCGCCGCGGGACACCGAATGCACCAATATCGCCGGTGGGCCGCAGGCGGAAACCTGGCTGGCCAACGACGTCCCGCAGGGTGTCACGACGCAGCTTAGGGTACAGCAGTCACCTGCAAAGTGGGCGACAATTGGATGGAGTACCGGCGCCTTCTGTTCGGCCAAGCTGCTGCTCAACCATCCGCACCAGTTCTCGGCGGCCATCGGGCTCGGCGGCTACTATCAGCCGATCACCGACCACACCACCGGCAACCTTTTCCACGGCAGCACGACGGCCCGGCGCGAAAACTCGCCGGTCTGGCTCTACCAGCACCACGGCGGCCTGCGTGGTGGGAAGCTGCTGATGATCGCGGGCCGTCAGGACCGGGAGTCCTGGGGGCCGACCAAGGAGATGCTGACCATCAGCCGCGGAGACCCCAATGTCTCGATGATCATCTTCCCCACCGGGGGTCACAACTACCACAACTACCGCAGCTACCTGCCGACCATACTGGAGTGGTTGTCCAGCAGCGGCCTCGTGAGGTGATCGTGCACCGCGGCACGACCACCCGGCAGTGGCATCTGTTGCTGCTCGGGGTCGCCCTGGCGGCCTTCGCGGTCCGCCTCATTCCGGTGCTGCGGGGAGCGGGCTTGACCGGGATGGGCAACTACGACGACGGGGTCTACTACAGCGCCGCGGTTGCCCTGGTGCACGGGCGGCTGCCGTACCGGGACTTCGTCTTGCTGCACCCGCCGGGCATCGTGGTCGCCCTCGCCCCGTTCGCGGCCCTGGGACAGTTGATCACCGATCTGCATGGTCTGGCTGTCGCCAGGGTGGCCTTCATGCTTGTCGGGGCGCTGAATGCGGTGCTGGTGGCACGGTTTCTGCTGCCGATGTCAGTCGCCGCCGGTTGGGTGGGTGGCTTGTTCTACGCCATCTTCTACCCTGCCGTGTACACCGAGCACCTGACCGTACTCGAGCCACTAGCCGGCAGCTGCCTGCTGATGACGCTGCTGTTGCTGAGAACATTCCGGGGCCAGGCTGATGCCGGCAAGGTCGCGCTGGCTATGGCCGGTGCGTTGATGGCGCTGTCGGCCGGGCTCAAAATTTGGGGAGTGGTGCCGCTGATCTTCATCGGAATCTGGCAGCTGGTGACCATCCGCAGCCGAAGAGTCCTATGGTACGTCGCCGGTGCTGGTATTGCCGGTGTTGCGCTGTGCCTGCCCTTTCTCGCCGCCGCACCCGCTGCCATGTGGCAGCTGGTGGTGGTCGACCAGCTGGATCGCCCGACGGGGAGAACGGCGCTGGTACGCAAGCTCTTTGACATCACCGGTCTGAATGGGTTCAGCAACCCCCCGTCCGGCTGGAGCCTGCTGCTGATCATCGCAGTAGCCGGGTACCTGATGGCCGGGCTGCTGGCCTGGACCCGGACCGAGCCCCGGCTGCCCGTCGGGCTGGCCGTGGTGCTGACCGCCCTGCTGCTGGTCACTCCCGCATACTTTCCGCACTATGCCTCGTTGATCGCCGGACCTTATGCCATCGTGGTCGGCGCCGCGGCCGGCATTCTCATCGCACTTGTGCGGCACCACCAGCAACCGGCGCTGGCCGCACTCGTTGCCGGGCTGTTGACGGCCGTCGCCGTCACCGCCATCCCGGTTGCCGGTCATCGCTTCGGCAAGTCGTTTCCCGCGCGCCAGCTCGCGGCCAGCGTGGCCCCGCTCCCGGGCTGTGTCACCGCAGACGACCCGTTGCTCCTGGTCCAGCTGAACGTGCTGAGCCGCGACTTCAAGCGGAGCTGCCAGGTGCGTATTGACGTCACCGGCAGCGCGTACGGCACGGACAAGCTTCTGCTCCGTAACGGGAAACCGGCCCCCCGCCGGCTGAACACCCGCTGGCAGCGAAACCTGATGATCTACCTGCGGTCGGGGACGGCAACGATTCTGGTCCGGACGGCGCCGGACAGTCTGCCGCGCGCGATGGTGGCCGAAATCCGGCAATGGCCGGTGCTGGCCCACTCGAGGAGGTACGTCCTGTATCGGCCACAACACCGACCAGGATGAGCTTCATCGCTG
>JBBSQO010000354.1:0-3114 GCA_038244025.1 Propionibacteriales bacterium | reverse complement strand
TCTGCAGTAGCTGAGTGGCGACGGCCTTGCCGCCCTCCGGATCACGGGTGATCACCAGGATGCTGTCGTCCCCGGCAATGGTGCCCAGAATGGAGGCCCAGCCCACCCGGTCGAGAGCCGAGGCGAAGTACTGGGCGGCCCCCGGCGGGGTACGGAGCACCACCAGGTTGGCCGACGCTTCGGCCGACACCAAGACCTCCCCGCAGAGCCGGACGAGCCGGTTCTCGAAGGACGCGAACTCACCCGGTTGAGGGGTGCGATCGCCCCCCTCGGACGGGACGGCGTAGACCAAGCTTCCTTTCGGGCCGCGGATCCGGACGGCTCCCACCTCGACCAGGTCACGGGACAGCGTTCCCTGGGTGGCCGTCACGCCGTCCTTGGCCAGCAGCGCAGCCAGTTCCGTCTGGGACCGGATCTGGTAACGCTCCAGCAGATCGATGATCCGGGCCTGCCGGGCCGTCTTGGTCGTCGGTGAGCTGTTCGCCGGCGACTTGTTCGTTGCCACGTTGTTCGTCGGCACGTTGTTCGTCGGCACGTTGTTCGTCGGCACGTTGTTCGTTGTCATTGGCCGGCTGCCGCCTCTGCCGCCGTCTCGGACACCAACACCGATCCTCCGCTCTCGGCGGCCAGCAGTTCGGTCCGGGCCACTATCTCCCGCTCGGGCTGAAAACCAGGCGGTGCGCCGATCCGGACATGCATCCCGGCGAGCGCACCAAAGAGCAGGTAGGAGTGGGCCTTGTTGTTCGCGCCGTCACCCACATAGGCGAGCGTCACGTGGGCCAGCTGGCCCTCGTGCTGACGAATGGTCTGCAGGTCGGCGAGGGCCTGGCACGGATGGAAGGAGTCGGTCAGCGCATTGATGGCCGGTACTGCCGCCAGGAAGTACCGTACCTTCGCCGCGTCCGGGTTGCTCGCCACCGCGGTCATCCGGATCCCTCCGCGGCGATGTCCAGCAGCCGTGGCAGAACAGCAACAAACTCGTCCAGCTGGGCAGCCGCGACATTGAGTGCTGGTGCCACCCGGAGCACGTTCGGACGGGGCGCGTTGATGATGAACCCCTGATCGAGGGCGGTGTCGGCCACCGCTGCCGCGATGTCGTCGGCCAACACGATGCCGCAAAGCAGGCCGCTGCCCCGGAGATCGGTAATCCGCGGATCGGCCAAGCCACGGATGGCAGCGGCGAAGTACTCCCCCATCTCAGTGACGTGAGCGAGCAGATCATCGCGCTCAATCACCGACAAGACAGCCAGGCCAGCCATCGCCGCCACCGGGTTGCCACCGAAGGTGGTCCCGTGCGAGCCGGGACCCAGCAGCTCGGCCGCCGACCCGGTGGCAACACAGGCTCCGATCGGAAAGCCGTTACCCAGACCCTTGGCCACCGTGACCACGTCGGCGGTCATCCCGTCGGCCGTATGAGCCAGCCAGGCGCCGGTGCGCCCGATGCCGGTCTGTACCTCATCAATCCACAACAGGGCACCGTGGCGCTGGGTGATCTCCCTGGCGGCCCGCAGGTAGCCGGGATGCGGCACCACAATGCCGTTCTCTCCTTGGATCGGCTCCAGCACCACGGCCGCCACCGTCTCGTCCACAACTTCTTCCAATGCCGCGACATCGTCGTAGGGGACAAACCGCACGTCGCCGGGAAGCGGTGCAAAAGGCTCCCGATAGGCAGGGTTGTGAGTCACCGCCAACGCCCCCATGCTACGGCCGTGGAAGGCACCCACCGTAGAGATGACTGTGGTCCGGCCGGTCCGGCGGGTGATCTTGAACGCAGCCTCGTTGGCTTCGGTGCCGGAGTTGGTGAAGAAGACCCGGGCCGGCGCCTGTGGCGCATTGGCCACCACGAATCCGGCCAGCCGTTCGGCCAGCGCAACCTGGGCCGGGGTGCTGAAGAAGTTGGAGACGTGCCCGAGCGTGGAGAGCTGCGTGGTAACCGCGGAGACGACCAGCGGATGGGCATGGCCGAGCGAGTTCACCGCCAGACCGGCCAACAGGTCAAGATACCTGCGCCCCTCGGCGTCAAAGACTGTACAGCCTTCACCGCGGACGAAAACTCGCTTCGGCGGGCCGAAGGTGTTCATCATCACCTGTCCGTACCGATCCAGCACCGCGGCCGACGAGGTCGCCGCCGGTGTCAGTCCCTGGCTCGTCATGGCTCTACCCCCGTTGGTTCGTCAGTCGTCGTTGGTTCGTCGGTCGTCGGATCGTCCTTGGTCACCATGGTGCCGGCGCCGGCATCGGTGAAGATTTCCAGCAACAAGGCATGTGGCACTCGGCCATCCAGCACCGAGGCGGCCTTGATGCCACCGCGCACGGCTCGCAAGCAGGCCTCCATCTTCGGCACCATGCCGGACTGCAGGGTGGGCAGCAAGTCGGCAAGGGCGTCGGCACCGATCCTGGAGATGGTCTCGGTGCTGTTCGGCCAGTCCGCGTAAAGCCCTTCGACATCGGTCAGCACGACCAGTCGCTCGGCCCGCAGCGCAATGGCCAGCGCCGCTGCCGCGGTGTCGGAGTTCACGTTGTGTACGGTGCCGTCCTCGTCTGGGGCCACCGTGGCAACCACCGGGATCCGGCCGGCGTCGATCAGGTCCAGCACGGCCTCGGGCCGTACGTCGGCAACATCACCCACCAGCCCAAGGTCCACCGACTCTCCCTCGAGGAGAAGCTCCTTACGTTCGGCGACGAACAGGCCGGCGTCTTCTCCGGAGAGTCCGACCGCCAACGGGCCATGGGCGTTGATCAGACCGACCAGCTCACGGCCGACCTGGCCGACCAGCACCATTCGGACGACATCCAGCGCCTCCGGCGTCGTCACCCGTAGACCGCCGCGGAACTCACTCTTGATCCCCAGCCGTTGCAGCATGTCCGAGATCTGCGGCCCGCCGCCGTGCACCACCACCGGCCGGACCCCGCAGCGGCGCAGGAACACCATGTCCTGGGCAAACGCCCGCTTCAGGTCCTCATCGATCATCGCATTGCCGCCATACTTGATCACCACCGTCTTGCCGCCGTACGTCTCCAGCCAGGGCAGTGCCTCAATCAGGATTGAGGCCTTGTCGAGGGTACTCAGCTCGTTGACCCGGCTGGGATCGTTGACATGGCTGGGATTGTTGA
>JBBSQO010000353.1:0-3115 GCA_038244025.1 Propionibacteriales bacterium | reverse complement strand
CGGCCGCGTTATCCCGCACAGGCCGGGAAACGCAACCATTCAAACCCCTTCCGGCCGCGTTATCCCGCACAGGCAGGGAAACGCAACCACTCAGACCCCTTCCGGCCGCGTTCTCCCGCACAGGCGCGGAGACGAGCGGCAGCAGGGCCTGCTTCCGGACGCGTTACGCACCAGGCATGACCTTGTGGTGGGTACGGGATTGGCCATCGCCCCATACCCTGATACCGTCGTCTGGAACGTTCTAGTAAATCGATGCACAGAAGACTGTTGATGACCTCCCCCAATGCCCTTGCGTCCGCTACCGGACGCGGCCACAACCTGCTCCATACCCGGCTGGCCAGCGCCGGGGTCACCCTCCTCTTCGCGGTGAATGGCATGGTGCTCGGCGGTTATGCCGGGACCCTGCCGTCGCTGCGCGAGCGGCTTCAGATCAGTGACTCTGCTATCGCCCTGATGCTCTTCTGTGGTGGAGCCGCCGGCATCATCTCCATGCAGGTCGGTGGCCGGCTGGCCGACTCCATCGGTGCTCGCAAGGTTGCCTTGGGCGCGTTGCCGATCCTCATCGCGGCAGCGCTCACCATCGGCTTCGCGCCGGTCTATCCGGTGGCTGTGCTGGGTGCGGTGCTGATCGGCCTGGGTAACGGAGCCATGGACGTGGCGATGAATGCCCTCGGGGTCCAGGTGGAGACCGCCCGCGGCAAGCCGATCATGAGCTTCTTCCACGCCTTCTGGTCGGTGGGCAACTTCGCCGGCGCGGGCACGGTGCTGCTGATCGCCGTACTGACCGGAATCACCGGAGGCGCCATCGTGCTACCGGTGATGGTGCTGCTGGGCGTGGTGGCCCTGATCGTGCTCTTCGTACTGCCGCGCGTCACGCCCGAGGCAGCCGTAGTCGAGCACAAGGTCGACGGCAAGCGGGTGCGTGTTCCCCGGGCCGCCTACGTGCTCGGCATCATGGCACTGTCGTTCGGTCTGGCCGAGGGTACGGCGATGGACTGGTCAGCGATCCATGTCACCGACGTGGCCCGGGTCGACCCGACCACCGGATCGCTGGGGCTGATTGCCGTCACCGCCTTCATGGTGATCATCCGGCTACTGGGTGACCGGCTGGTCGCCCGGTTTGGTCGCCGCCAGGTGGTGCGCTTCGGCGGCAGCTGTGCTGCCGTTGGCTATCTCTGGGTTGCGCTGGCCAGCGGCCTGCCGCTGCTGATCATCGGCTGGGCGCTGGTCGGCTTCGGCGTCGGGATGATCGCTCCGCAGGTGTATGCGGTCGCCGGGCACATGGGCGGTGGTCGCGTGCTAGCCGTCGTCGTCACCTTCGGCTACGCGGCGTTCCTGTCTGGTCCGGCGGTGGTTGGCTTCCTGGTTCGCCACCTCGGCATCCAGCACACCATGATCGTGCCAGCCATCTTGTGCCTGTTGATCCTCTTCCTGGCCGCCGCGATGCCCAAGAATGATCGAGATCTGGCCTGAGACGGCCAGCCTCGCGAAGCCAGGCCGAGCCAACGCCCCCATCAACCAACAAAATCTCCTGACAGCCAGCCGAAATCGAGCCTGATGGGGTCATATTGCCCTTGTGTCATGCCGTTTTGAGGGAAACTCTCGTGGAACTCCGCCGATCCTCCGGTGACCGGTCGAGATTCTCGACATCAAGAATCTTGCGTAGACTCCGGAGAATGACAGACGATCTCCGGCGCGACGAGGTCGACCGGCTGGTCGAGGCATGGCAGCGCGAGCGTCCGGATCTGGACGTGGCTCCGATGCAGGTGCTCTCCCGAGTGTCCCGGCTGGCACGCCATCTTGACCGGCATCGCAGCGCAGCATTTGCGACCCATCAGCTCGAGTCGTGGGAGTTCGATGTTCTCGCCGCCCTGCGGCGGGCCGGCGAGCCATACCGGCTCTCCCCCGGCCAGTTGTTGCGTGAGACTCTGGTGACATCCGGCACCATGACCAACCGGGTGGATCGGTTGACGGCCCGCAAGCTGGTGGCGAGGACCAACCACCCGGAGGATCGACGCGGCGTTCTCGTCACCCTGACGCCGGAAGGCAAGGAGCGCATCGATGCCACCCTGTCCGACCTGCTCGCTGCCGAGGAACAAATTCTTAGCAGCTGCACCGATGATCAACGCGATGAGCTGGTCTCGCTGCTCCGCCAGGTGATCGCCCCGTACGAAGAACTGCGCTGAAAGCCATGTTGCCTCATCCAACAGACGGCCAGCATCGCGGCTCGGTGGCCCCGCGGACCTCGCCACCATCAAGATCAACCCACTGGTTGCCGGCCTGGTCGGCCGGATCTCGATCGATCCGGACTTCGCTGGCGAGTGTCCAGTGAGCCTCCCGGCAGCAGCACCCTTGAGGTGGTGGTGACCTTCACTCGGCAGGGTGAATTTCGGTCCGCAGCTGCGCGATCCGAAGGGCAGCGGCAGCCTGGGATCCCGCGACCACGAAACACAGGTCGGTGAAGAGTTCCAGCGGCGAGGAGCCGCGGTCGGCCTCTGCCGGGTCCCGAAGCCGGCCCCGGACACTCGACCCGGATGCCAGCCCCACATTCCAAATCCGCATTTTTCTACCTATTCGCGATCATCCGGGCGTGGATCGCCGGTTCGTACGAAATTTTCGCGAATAGATAGGAAAACGAGGGAACAGGGCGGCATCTGAAGCGGCGCACGGTCAGCCGACCAGCCGGGCACCGGGCACCGGCCCGATCACCCGTCGGACGGATTTGCAGACGCCCTCGGCGCTCAGCGCGACGCTGAGGTCAACCGCCGAGGACTCGTCGGCGGCTAAGAACGCGCAGGTGGGACCGGAGCCCGAGATCAGTGCACCCAGCGCCCCCAGTTCCAAACCCGCGTCGATCGTCTGCCGTAACCGTGCCTGCAGCGCGACCGCGGCTGGAGCCAGGTCATTGCGCAGTGCCTTGCCAAGGGCAACGGGATCCCCGCCGGAGAGGGCGTTCATCAGGTTGGCAGGAACCTCGATCGGCAGATCGGAGGGGTCCAGCTGGTCGAAACGGCGATACACCGCCGGCGTCGACAAACCGTGCTGGCCGAAGGCGAGCACCCAGTGATAGCTGCCCCGAGCAAGGGCCGGGGCGAGCTCCTCCCCCCGGCCGGTG
>JBBSQO010000352.1:0-3115 GCA_038244025.1 Propionibacteriales bacterium | reverse complement strand
CTCCAACTGAATGCGTTCGCAGTCGTCCTCCATCATCATCATCTCCAGCCGGTCAACCTCCAGGCTGGCCGTCTGCAACCGCTGCGGGGACAGCGAGATCAACAGATCACGTACGGCCGAGGAATCCCGGATGCTGCCAATGAACTGCCGCATCACCCCGAGCCCGCCGCTGCGCGATACCGAACCCGTCGTCGGCGCCAGATCGCCCGCGATGATCCGCATCAGGGTCGTCTTGCCGGACCCGTTGGCCCCGACCAGTGCCACCACCGAACCGTCGGCCACGCGGAAGGAAACGTCGGTTAGCAGCACTCGACCGTCGGGCAGCTGGAAAGTTACGCCGGCCACCTCGATATGTCCCATACCGTGCATCGTAGAGAGCAAACTGCCACCGAACCAGTTGATTTCGGCTGCAACAGGCGGCATCATCAGGGCCAGCTCGTCACCTAGTAGATTCACCCCATGACGATGAGACCAGATGTGCACGATGCGGTGGCCAAGGAGGGCAGGCTGTATCTTCTTGCCCTCGCCTGCGCTACCCCGGGCGCCATCGCCGTCTATCTCTTCCATTCACTCTTGATCGGCATCGGCGTCTTTCTTATTTTCCTGACCGTGCTCGGCAGTGCCCTGTACGCCTATGAGAAGAAGCGCGCCGCCCAGCAAGCCGCGCCGCAGCAGAAGAACCAGCAGCAGAACAAACCGAAGCGGAAGTAGAACCACAGTGAGTCACTCTTGCGTCCAGTCCTCAGCTGAAGCAGGGCTGGCCGAGCGTACGGTCGGACCGGGTTCGTCCTGCGCCATCGACCCGGCAGTCGCCACCGGCAACGGCAGGAGCCACCCCCGCCGTGAAGTGGTCTCTTTCGTCCGGCGCAGTGCCCGGCTGAGCCCGGCCCAACGCAAGGCCTGGGATACCCATCACCAGCGATGGGTGATCGAGGTGCCCCGGAATGCGACCGCCACCTCCATCGACCCGGACTTCATCTTCGATGTTGAGCGGAACTTCGGTCGCACGGCGCCGCTCATCGTCGAGATCGGCCCCGGCATGGGCGGATCCCTGGTGGCCATGGCCGCCTGCCGGTCCGGCGTCAACATCATGGCCTTCGAGGTCTATCGGCCGGCCATTGCCCGGATCCTGGCCAAGCTGGCCCGCGATGATGTCGCCAATGTCCGCATCGTCGAGGCGAATGCCGTGGACGGGCTTTCCCGGCTGCCACCCGCCTCGGTGGACCGGATCTGGATGTTCTTCCCCGATCCCTGGCACAAGCTCCGACATCGCAAACGCCGGCTGCTGACCCCTGACTTCGCGGAGCTGGCCGCCTCCCGGCTGAAACCTGGCGGTAGGTGGCGGCTGGCCACCGACTGGGAGAACTACGCCGGTCAGATGCGCGATGTGCTGGATGGTCAGCAGGCGTTGGAGAATCTCAGTCCGGGTGGTTGGGCCCGGCGCTGGGACACGCGTCCGGTGACCAAGTTTGAACAACGTGGCATCGACGCCGGCCGCCACATTTTTGACTTGGCCTATCGCCGAGGGTGACCATGCCGACCGAGAACCCCATCGGCCGCCCGGTTCCCGGTCAGGGGCTGCAGCGTTGGCGTCTCGACATCTCCTACGACGGCAGGCGATTCTCCGGTTGGGCTTGCCAACCGGATCGCCGAACCGTCCAGTCGGAACTCGAACACTGGATCAGGCAGGTGCTGCGGCTGCCGGACCGGGTGGCACTGGTCTGTGCCGGACGTACCGACGCGGGCGTGCATGCCAGAGGTCAGGTGGCGCATGCCGACCTGCCGGTCGCGGTACTTCCGTCCTGGCCCAACGGGGATGGTGAAGATCCGGTCCAGCTGCTTCATCGCCGGCTGGCCGGGGTGCTTCCGCAGGACATCAGGGTGAGGTCGGTATCGGTTGCGCCGGCCGGGTTTGACGCTCGCTTCTCGGCCTGCTGGCGTCGCTATGTCTACCGGCTGACCGATGGGGTCACGCCGGGCGATCCGCTGTTGCGCAACCACACCCTGCACGTGACCGATCCGCTGGACCTGGCAGCGATGAATGCGGCCGCGGCAATGCTGCTGGGCCTGAAGGACTTCGCCGCCTTCTGCCGCCGCCGTGAGGGAGCGACCACCATCCGTACCCTGCTTGAGCTGGCCGGCCGCCGGGTTGCCGACGGGCCGGCCGCAGGGTCCGTTGAGTTCACCGTACGGGCGGACGCCTTCTGCCACTCGATGGTCCGCTCCCTGATGGGTGCCCTGGTTGCTATCGGGACTCATCGCCGCGACCCGGCCTGGCTGGGTGACATCATCGGTCGTCCGATCCGGGACAACCATGTCACGGTGCTGCCAGCCCATGGGCTCACCCTGGAGGAGGTGGGCTATCCCGACGATGATCAGTTGGCCGTCCGGGCAGCAGAGGCACGAGCCGTACGGGAACTGCCGCAGACGTGAGTCACTACTTCGAATCGCCACTGGGTAAGGAAAAACGACGAGTCATCCGCGCCCGGATCTGGGGAGCCGACTATGAGCTCTGCACCGCCAATGGGGTCTTCTCCGGTGCCGGACTCGATCTGGGTACGGCGGTCCTGCTCCGCGAGTCCGAGCCGCCGGTACGGGCGACAAGGCTGCTGGATCTTGGTTGTGGCTATGGTCCGATCGCGCTGGCACTGGCAGCGCACTGCCCGGACGCCGTGGTGGACGCGGTCGACGTCAACGACCGGGCACTCGACCTGTGCCGCAGCAACGCGACCGCTCTCGGGTTGGCCGATCGGGTCCGGGTGTTGCGCCCGGAGGATGCCGATCCCGACATTCGGTACGACGAGATCTGGTCCAACCCGCCGATCCGGATCGGCAAGAATGCTCTGCACGACCTGCTGCGGACCTGGCTCCCCCGGCTCACCAGCGACGGTGTGGCGCGGCTGGTGGTCGGCAAGAACCTCGGCGCGGACTCCCTGCAGCGCTGGTTGCAACAACAAGGCTTTAACTCCCCGCGGACGGCGAGCGCCAAGGGCTTCCGAGTATTGGCTGTCACGAGCCCCGTCACCTAGTCGGTTCCTGAGCCGACGTCGTTGCGAAGGCGTGGACGGGCCTGGCGGGAGCGCGAGGAACGAGCGCGGATGGCTGCCTCGCAACG
>JBBSQO010000351.1:0-3125 GCA_038244025.1 Propionibacteriales bacterium | reverse complement strand
TACCGACGATGGCCAGATTCTGCACGGCGAACTTCTCATCGGACAGGTAGTCGACCGCCTTCTGCGCCTCGGCATAGGTTTGGTAGATCCCGACGGACTGCGGGAACTCCAGCTCGAAGATGGACCCATGCTGTGGGTGCGGTAGCGACATCGTTCCTCCTAAAAACTCTCTCCCAATCTATCTCGCCAATCTATCTCGCCGATCTACCTTGCCAATCTATCTTGGTGGGGCGAAACCAGTCACCCGTAGATCAGGACAGGCTGGGCTCGTCCGGGGCCGACAGGCTGAGCACGGCACCGGCAACGGCCGGCGATTCGGACAACTTGGCTTCCACTGCCCGCAGCCGTACGGCGACGTTGGACTCGATGTCATCGTTGAGAAGATCGACATCACCAACGACCGACACCGAGCGGGGCCCGACGAACTCCAGCCGAAGATACGTCACCCGGTCGACCTCCGGCAGCGCCAGCAAGTTGTGCAAGGCCGCCTGGCGGATCCGCTGATCTGCTTCCTGGCCGACCAGGAACCGCCGGTTGCGGTTGATCAGGACGATGGCCACCACGCCAAGGATCACTCCGATCAGGATCGACCCGACCGCGTCCGGGACCACCGATCCGGTGAGCTGGTGTGCCAACAGTCCGCCGGCAGCGATCACCAGCCCGACCAGGGCGGCCGCATCCTCAAAGACAATCGCCCGCAGGGTCGGGTCGGAGGTGGCCAGCACATGGTCCAGCAGGTCGCGGTCCATGGTCCGCGCCTCACCTCGGGCCTGCTTGATCGACCGTCCGAAGGACACCCCTTCGAGCACGAACGCCACCGCCAGCACGAGGTAGCCGATCAGGAAATCCCCGGCACCCTCTGATTTGATCAATGACTGCACGCCATGGGTGATCGACACCGCGGCACCCGCGACGAACAGCCCCAGCGCGGCAAACAACGACCAGACGTAGGCTTCCCGGCCATATCCCAGCGGGTGGGCCGGGTCGGGTTCACGGCGCGAACGACGGTTGGCGATGATCAGGAAAATCTCGTTGCCCGTGTCCGCCCACGAGTGCGCGGCCTCCGCCAGCATTGACGCCGAACCTGTCAAGAAGGCAGCCACCGACTTGGCTACCGCGATCAGCGCATTCATCGCCAGGGCCACGGCAACGGTCACCGTACTCTCGTTCTTCTGCTCGCCTCCCACAGCCGCTACCACCGCCGGGGCGGCGTCCGCGCCCGGCATCAGCGGTCCCCTGCGCTATCGACGACTCTCGCCTCAGACCTCATTGCCATCCCGTCCGGTACCTCAAACTGCATGGTCATCCTCACCTTCGCTTGACAGCCGACAGGGGTTCCGCACCATTGGCCGTCAGCCTATGCTCGCTGGTAGGAACACCATTCATGATGGACCACGACCTTTCGGAAGGCTGACATGGCTATCGCCACCACCAATCCTGCGACCGGAGAAGTAATCAAGACCTTCGAGCCGTACGGCCAGGGTGAGATCGACCAGGCCCTGGACAAAGCCCAACAGGCCCACGTTCGGCTGCGAGGCACCAGCTTTGCCGACCGGGCCAGCTGGATGACCCGGGCCGCAGAGCTGCTGGAGGCCGAAGCCGACGACGTGGCTGCCATGGTGACGACCGAGATGGGCAAAACCCTCACCGAGTCGAAAGCGGAGGCGCTGAAGTGTGCGAAGGCGATGCGGTTCTATGCCGACCATGCCGAGGAGTTCCTGGCGCCCGAAGCGGACGTCGACCCAGCCGACGTCAACGCGTCGGCTGCCCGGGTCGAGTACCAGCCGCTCGGGGTGGTACTGGCCGTGATGCCGTGGAACTTCCCGCTCTGGCAGGCGGTACGGTTCGCCGCGCCGGCGCTGATGGCCGGCAACACCGGCGTTCTCAAACATGCCTCCAACGTGCCGCAATGCGCCCTCTACCTCAGCGATCTCTTTGCCAGAGCAGGATTCGGCGAGGGCGCCTTCCAGGCCGTGCTGATTGGTGGCGACGCCGTCGCCTCGATCATCACCGATGACCGGATTGCCGCGGTCACCCTTACCGGTTCGGTCGGCGCGGGCTCGTCGGTCGCCGAGGTGGCCGGCAAGTCGCTGAAGAAGACCGTACTGGAGCTGGGCGGCTCTGACGCCTTCGTGGTGATGCCGTCGGCGGACCTGGAGACGGCAGCCGAGGTGGCCACCAAGGCGCGGGTGCAGAACGCCGGCCAGTCCTGCATTGCCGCCAAACGGTTCATCGTCCATGCTGACGCCTTCGACGAGTTCAGCAAGCATTTTCTTGCCCAGATGGAGAAAACCGTGACCGGCGACCCCACCGACGAGGCGACCACCTTTGGTCCGCTGTCGTCGGAGCAGGGCCGCAAGGACCTGCAGGACCTGGTAGAGGATGCCAGGGCGAAAGGGGCGACCATCCTGACTGGTGGTGAGGTCCCGGAAGGACCGGGATGGTTTTATCCGGCGACCGTGATCACCGATATTTCGCCCGAGATGCGGATCTACGGTGAGGAGTGTTTCGGACCGGTCGCCAGTCTCTTCAAGGTCGACACCATCGATGATGCCATCGCCTTGGCCAATGACACCGAGTTCGGTCTGAGCTCCAATGCCTGGACAACTGAAGAGCAGGAGATCGACCAGTTCACCAGCCGGCTGGCAGCCGGTGCGGTTTTCATCAACGGGATGACTGTCTCCTTTCCCGAGCTGCCGTTCGGCGGGGTCAAGAAGTCCGGTTACGGCCGGGAGCTGTCGCAGCTGGGCATCCGCGAGTTCTGCAATGCCAAGACGGTCTGGATCGGCTAGCCAGTACGACAACGGCCGGTACGACAACGAGTCAGTACGATAGATGGCCGAATTGCTGACATGTCGTCGGTCCGTTCGAAAGCGGGGCAGGGATGGTCAGCACGGAGACCTTCATCGGGTCGGTTCAACGGGCATTGCATCTGTTGGAGGAGGTTGGGGCGAGCCCGAAACCGATCACTGCAAAGGCGTTGGCCCGGCAGGTCGACCTGAGTCTGCCGACGGCCTACCATCTGTTGCGGACACTGACCCACGAAGGATATCTGCGTCGGCTCGACGGTGGTTATGTCCTTGGCGATGCCGTTCAGTCCCTCGACAAGAGAAACCGCTCCGGAC
>JBBSQO010000350.1:0-3140 GCA_038244025.1 Propionibacteriales bacterium | reverse complement strand
GACGTGATCGCCCTCGCCAGGGACCGGGGGAGCAGGATTGGTGCCCACCTCGTCGATGATGTGTGGCAGACCGAAGGGGTCAACGACCGCGTCCAGCTGGCCCGGATGAATGCGGAGATGAACCGCCGGATCTGCCAGATGTGGATGCGGGCCGGGGTGACTATTATCGATCCGGCCACGACCTGGATCCATGCCTCGGTCGATCTGGGCACCGACGTCACCCTATTGCCGGGGACCTCGCTGGAGGGTGCCACGTCGGTGGCCGACGGCGCGACCATCGGGCCGGACACCACGCTGACGGATGTCGAGATCGGTGCCCGGGCAAGCGTGGTACGAAGCCATGGCTTGCTGGCGGTGATCGGTGCCGATGCCAGTGTCGGCCCATTTGCCTACCTGCGGCCCGGTACGGTGCTGGGGGAGTCTGGCAAGATTGGCGCCTTTGTGGAGACCAAGAATACCCGGATCGGGGCAGCTGCCAAGGTGCCGCATCTGACCTACGCCGGTGACGCCATCATCGGCGACGGAGCCAATATCGGTGCCGGCACGATCGTCGCCAACTTTGACGGGGTCACCAAGGCCACCACCCGGGTCGGGCGGCACAGCTTCGTCGGCAGCAACTCCGTGCTGATCGCGCCGGTCAGCATCGCCGACGGCGCCTATATCGCGGCCGGCTCGGCGGTGACCGCCAACGTCGAGCCCGGCCAGCTGGCCGTGGCGCGGGGCCGGCAACGAAATATCCCTGGCTGGGTCGGACAAAATCGAGCCGGTACCGAGACTGCGGACGCCGCCGAGCGCGCCGCGTGCCCCGGTGCCGACACCATGGATACCCGAACTGATCAAGGGCCCACTGCTGATCAAGGGCCCACTACACAGGGCCCTCCTGAGCAGGAAACCTCCGCAACCCCAGATCCTGAGGAGCAGTAGTGAGCGGTGTGAAGAAGCCCAATGAAAAGCACTTGATGCTCTTCACCGGCCGGGCCTATCCGGAGCTCGCCGCCGAGGTGGCCGAGCTGATGAAGGTGGAGATCGTGCCCACCCGGTCGATCAGCTACGCCAACTCTGAGATCTATGTCCGGTTTGAGGAGTCGGTCCGGGGCTGTGATGCCTATGTCCTGCAGAGCCACCCGGCCCCGGTCAATGAATGGTTGATGGAACAGCTGATCATGTTGGATGCGCTCAAGCGCGCGTCGGCCAAGCGGATCACCGTCGTCTCGCCGTTCTACCCGTACGCCCGGCAGGACAAGAAGCATGCTGGCCGCGAGCCCATCTCGGCCCGGCTGATTGCCGACCTCTACAAGACGGCGGGGGCTGACCGGCTGATGTCGGTTGATCTGCATGCCGCTCAAATCCAGGGCTTCTTCGATGGCCCGGTGGATCACCTGTGGGGTTTGCCGGTGCTGTCGGACTACATCGAGCAGAACTACGACATCTCCGAGATGACGGTCGTCTCTCCCGACGCCGGCCGGGTGCGGCTGGCCGACATGTGGAGCGACCGGTTGAACAGCACCCTGGCCATCATTCACAAGCGCCGCGATCCGAATGTGGCCAACACGGTGGCGGTGCATGAGGTGGTCGGCGAGGTCGAGGGCCGGGTCTGCGTACTGGTTGATGACATGATCGACACCGCCGGCACCGTGTGCCAGGCTGCCGAGGCGCTGATGGCTCGCGGCGCTAAGAAGGTCATCGCCGCGGCGACGCATCCGGTGCTGTCTGGCCCGGCGGTGGAGCGGCTGAAGAACTCCCCCTTCGAAGAGGTGATTGTGACCAACACGCTGCCGATTCCGCCGGAGCGGCAGTTCGACAAGCTGACGGTGCTCTCGATTGCTCCGCTGATTGCCCGGGCCGTCACCCAGGTTTTCGAGGACGGCTCGGTGACCAGCCTGTTCAACGGCCACAGCTAACCGTGGCAGCTTGTCCCTCTCCGGGGTTGTCCCTCTCCGGGGTTGTCTGGGGCGTCGTTGGTTCGCGGCTGTCGGGGGTTGACACCCTGGACCAAGCCAGCCTGTGCTAGACAGGCCTCGACCTGAAGGGGGCACAGATGGACCAGCTCAGTCTGGGAGCTCTATCGGAATCGCGCAAGGAGAACGAGCGCCGGCTGCCGATCCACCCGCTGCATTTCGACCGGATTGAGCCGGGTCTCCGTGGCCGGATCCTTCTTGAGCATGGGTACGGTGAGCGTTTCGGCATTCCCGACGCAGAGCTGGCGCCGCTGGTCAAGGGCGTGCGCTCCCGGGCGGAGATCATTGCCGCAGCCGATGTGATCGTGCTGCCCAAGCCGCTGCATTCCGATGTCCGGGAGCTGCGCGAGGGACAGGTTCTTTGGGGATGGCCACACTGCGTCCAAGATGCCGAACTGACCCAGCTGGCCATCGACAAGAGACTGACCCTGATTGCCTGGGAGGCGATGAACTACTGGAACTCTGATGGTTCGTATAACCTGCATGTCTTCCACAAGAACAACGAGCTGGCCGGCTACTGCTCGGTGCTGCAGGCGATGCAGCTGATCGGCTCGACCGGCAACTACGGCCGCCGGCTACGGGCCGTGGTGATTGGCTTTGGCGCCACCGGTCGCGGGGCCGTGACCGGGTTGAACGCTCACGGCGTGCACGACGTTGACATCCTGACTGATCGGGACGTCGCCTCGGTAGCCTCGCCGATACATTCGGCCCGGATCAGCCAGCTCGTCCGCAACGCCGAGGGGCCCGGTCGTGGCGTGGTGCTGTCCGATGAAGGCAGCCACCCATTGACCGATTTCCTTGCCGAGCACGACATCATTGTCAACTGTGTGCTGCAGGACACGAATGCGCCCGTCACCTTCCTGACCTATGACGATTTGCCGATGCTGACACCCGGCACTCTCATCGTTGACGTGTCCTGCGATGAGGGGATGGGTTTCAGCTGGGCGAAACCGACCACTTTTGAGCACCCCTCGTTCGTGGTGGGCAACAACATCACCTACTACGGGGTGGATCACAGTCCGTCCTACCTGTGGAACTCCACCACCTGGGAGCTCAGCGAAGCACTACTGCCGTACCTGCCGACCGTACTGGCCGGGCCGTCAGCCTGGGACGACAACGAGACCATCCGGCGGGCCATCGAAATCCGTGATGGCGTGATCCAGAACCCCAACATTCTCTCCT
>JBBSQO010000349.1:0-3145 GCA_038244025.1 Propionibacteriales bacterium | reverse complement strand
GTGACACCGTCGGCGACCCGTTCAAGGACACCGCCGGTCCGGCGATCAACCCGCTGATCAAGGTGATGAACCTGGTCGCCTTGCTGATCGCTCCCGCTGTGGTGGCGATGTCGCCGATGAGCGGCTCGCCCAACTGGCTACGCTACCTGATCGCCGCCGCTGCGTTCGCGGTCATCGTGGTGGCTGTCGCCATCAGCTCACGACGCGGAGTGGCGGTCAACGATGTCGCCACCGGCTCGGATGAGGGCGGCTCGGGTACGCCCGCCGTCGCTGGTGCGTCGGGACCCACCGGACCGGCGGAGGCCGCTCAGGTGACCGAGGCGGCGGAGCGGGCCGAGGTCCCCGTTGATGAGGGCAGCTGAATAGTTTTCCACAGTTGACCATGTCGCAACCTTGGCCGTGGCTGCCAGACTGGTCGGGCCATGACGAACCCAGAACCGCCCCAGCAGCCGTACCCACCCCAGCAGCCGTACCTACCCCAGCGCCAGCCGTACCCACCCCAGCAGCCTGGCCCGGTGCCACAGGCTTACCCACCGCAGCAGGCTTACTCACTGCCGACGCCAGTGTGGGCGAAACCCAAGACCAGCTCGCTGCCGGACGGCCCGCGTGAGTACCAGCAGCTGCTGCGCGGACCACGGCGGGCCTGGTGGCGGCCGCTGCTGTCGCTAGTGTTGTTCGCCTGCTTTGCCGGAGTGCTCGAACTGGTGGCTGTCGGACTGCTGGTCGCCTGGGGCGCCATCACCGGAACGCCGAACCTGGGTGACTGGCTGGCGCGGCAGGTGGACGTCCAGGGCGGCCTGACCCCAGCTGGGTTCGTTTACGTGTGCCTGACCCTGATGGCGCTGATCCCCGCCGCCATGTTCTCCACCTGGATCGCCCACGGCATCAGGCCCCGTTACCTGGCCTCGGTAGCCGGCGGCATTCGCTGGCGCTGGCTGCTGCGCTGCCTGCTGGTCATCCTGCCGCTCTGGGCGGTGATTCTCGGCCTCGAGGCGACCTTCACCGACCAGTTCAGCGGTGGGCCGGCCCGGCAGTGGGTACCGCTCCTGGTGATCGCCATCGTGCTGGTCCCCCTGCAGGCCGCCGGTGAGGAGTATGCCTTCCGCGGCTGGATCCTGCAGAATGTCGGCTCCTGGTTCCCGTCCCGGGTGCTGGCCCTGGTCATCCCCGCCATCCCGGCCGTCGGCCTGTTTGCCTGGGCGCATGGCAGCCCTGATGCCCTCGTGCTGGCCGACCTCGGCATCTTCGCCCTCGCCTCGGTGGTCCTGGTCTGGCGTACCGGCGGGCTGGAGGCTTCCATCGTGCTGCACGCGGTGAACAATGTGGTGCTGTTCATCCTGACGATCACCATGGGTGGCTTTGCCGACGCCTTTGTCGGTGCCGAGACCAAGGGCTCGGTGGCCGCGGTCGGGATCTCGCTGGGGATGCACGCACTTGCCGTCCTGCTGGTGCTGTGGCAAGCGAAGCGCGCCGGACTGCAGCGTTGCTATCGGCCGGTGGAGGCCAGTGCACCGGTCAGACCGCCCCTTGCGGACCCGGCCCGCTCAATGCCCAGCGAATTGTCGAGGTGGCCAGCCGGGCCGCCGGCCGGGTCAGCACCCGCTCGGTGACCGGGTGTGCGGGGAATCTCAGCTCGGTCCGTGTCCAAGCCGGCAGCAGTGCGACCGCACCGCCCACCAGGGCCGCATAGGCCGGCCGGGCATAGGCGGGAAGTTGCGCGTCCTTGACCAGCAGATCGACGACATCTCCGACCGGTGGGGTCCAGTGCAGCACCGGTCGATAGGACTGCAGCACCTTCGCCAGCTCGGCCACCGTCCGGGGCGCGTTGCGGACCCCCAGCTTCTCGGCCGTAGCCGCCGTCTGGGCGACGTAGTCGTCGCAGCGAGCCGGTGTCAGCGGGGTCTGGCCAAACGCCTGATGAGCGCGGAGAAAACTGTCGATCTCGGCGGCATGAATCCAGGCCAACAGGTCGGGATCATCGGCGCTGTACGAGGTCCCGGCCGGGGTCGTGCCGCGGATCTGTTGATGAATCCGGCGCAGCTGGTCAATCCGTTGTTCCGCGGCGTCAATCGGCCCGTAGGTCGTTACCGCCAGAAAGTGGCTGATCCGCTGCAGCCGCCCCCACGGATCGCCGCGATAGCCGGAGTGTTCGTGTACCGCCCACATCGGCACCGGGTGCAGCGACTGGAGCAGCAGGGCCCGGATGCCACCAATGAACATGGACGTATCCGCATGGACCTGCCAGATCGCGTCGGCTGAAGAGAACCAGCGCTCACCGGGGGACTCCCAGATCCGGGCATGCACAGAGGCGAAGTCATCGCCGGCAATCCGGTTCCGGACCGCCTTCGCCAGCAGCGCCCGCGAGCCGTTGATGACTCGGGGGCTCTTGATCACTCGAGACCGCATGAGAATGATGGTACGTCCAGAAGACTGGTCAGCTGTGCGGGCTGGTCAGCTGTTCAGGTTGGTCAGTTCTGCAGGGCCAGGTAGGGAGCCAGCAGCAGCAAGAAGACGACGAGCGCGTATTTCAGCCCCCGGGTCGGTACGGCCCGGGCTACCTTCCAGCCAATCAGCACGCCGGCGAGCTCTGGTAGACCGACGAGGGCGGCAAGCGGCCAAGAGATGGAGCCACCCAGCAGGTAGCCCACGCTCCCGACACTGGCGATGATTACCGACTGGACCTGTGCCGCTGCCAGGGCCGGCAGCACCGGCATGCCGAGACGGACCAGCCGCGGCACCGCCAGCATCGGGCCGCCGCCCCCGAACAGGCTGCTGACTGCTGCCACCCCGAGACCCAGACCGGTCAGCAGCGGTGCCGACTGGTGGGGAGGGGCGGAGTGGTGCGGAAGAACCGGTTCGCCGCGGTGGGCTACGCGCCGTTCGCGATACACGACCAGCAGTGCCACCACCGTGACGAAGATCGCCAACAGGATGCCGAAGACCCGGCCGGACACGGCTGAGTTTCCGACTACGCCGAGCGGGGCACCGATGACGGCCGAGCAGGCGAGGATGAGCGCCGTTCGGCGGGTCAGCGGTTCGCGAAGCTGACCGGACTGCAGGTAGGCGGCGCTGCCCACCAGGCCCGTGGCGACATGAGTGACGATGGCTGTGCCGGCCACCGTGGCCGGCGAAAGGTCGGTAAGGG
>JBBSQO010000348.1:0-3155 GCA_038244025.1 Propionibacteriales bacterium | reverse complement strand
CACCGGGATCGGCACCGCCACCAGGGGTGACCCACCAGCGCTGGTCTGGCACCCCCGGATCGCTGTCCTCAAAGAGCAGCACCTCATCGTGATCATTGATCAGCACCACTCGGACGGCCTGACGCCGGACACGCGGCCGCACCGGCGGAGCAACCGGTTGAAAGGAGCGTGCCGGCGTTAACGAGTCACTCACCACACCACCCTAAAGCAGCCGGCCGGGAGCAGCTCGCGATGGGCCACTGCTGCGGTGTAACGTATCCCCTCGCCCCTAAACCCCCGAGTCATATCGGAGCCGCCCGGATGCCCGCAGCCGAACCGGACCATCCCATCCAGACCAACAGCCCGCAGCGTGACGAGGCAGAGCCTGACACCACGCAGGCTCGCGCCTCACCGCCTTTCACCCCACGGCCTGGCATCCTCGTCGCGGAACGATCTCACCTGGCCGACTCACGGGCCGCCTTGCACCGGATGCGTGAACATGCTGAGCGCCTCGACGCGCACGGCGGTGACCGCCTCTCGACCGAGTTCCTCCGGCAGGCGCTCTGGCGCCGGATGAAGACCCTGGAGGACGACATGGGCGTCCCGCTCTTCTTCGGCCGGCTGAGCTACGCGGCGTCGCTGGGTGCCGAGCAGGACGAAACGCTCTACATCGGCCGGCGGCACGTCGTGGCCGAGGCCGGCGGTGAGCCGATGGTGATCGACTGGCGGGCCCAGATGTCGCTGCCGTTCTACCAGGCCCGCCCTGGCGACCCGATGCATGTGCGGCTCCGCCGACGCTTCGGGTTCCAGCACGGTCAGCTGACCGCGTACGAGGACGAGGAGCTGGCTGACAGCCACCAGCAGGCGGCATCGGACATCCTGGAGTCCGAGATTGAGCGTCCCCGTACCGGCCCGATGCGGGACATCGTGGCCACCATCCAGCCAGAGCAGGACACCATCGTCCGAGCCGACCTGGACCATTCTCTTTGCGTCCAGGGAGCGCCCGGGACCGGAAAGACCGCCGTCGGCCTGCACCGTGCCGCCTATCTCCTCTACGCCTTCCGTGATCAGCTGTCCCGTTCGGGCGTGCTGGTCGTCGGACCGAACGACAGCTCCCTGTCCTACATCGCCGACGTACTCCCGGCCCTCGGCGAGATTGATGCCAGCCAGGCAACCGTGGAATCCCTGGTCTGCCAGGCCACCGGAGTCTGCGTCGGAGCGGTGGACCCAGTAGCGGCGGCGCTGGTCAAGGGAGATGCCCGAATGGCTAGCGTCTTGCACCGGGCTGTTTGGGGGCACCTCAGCAGCCCGACCGAGGCACTCCTGGTTCCGCGCGGCTCCCATCAATGGCGCGTCGGAGCCTACCTAGCCGAGGAGTTGATCACCGAGCTCTCGAACCGCGGCGTTCGCTACCAGGCCGGTCGGGCGATGCTGCCGCAGCGGTTGGCCCACCAGGTTCTGCTGCGGATGGAGGCGTCCGGCGACTCCCCCGATGACCGGATCCAGAACACGGTGGCGCGCAGCCGCCCGGTCAAGGCGTACGCCAATGCCGCCTGGCCGCCGCTCGACCCAGCGAAGTTGATCTTGCGTCTGCTGACCGACCCCGGCTTTCTGGCAGAGTGTGCCGATGGCATCCTCAGCACCGGGGAGCAGCAGGTGATCACGATGGCGAAGCCGGCCCGATCGGTCCGCGGCGCCCAGTGGACACTAGCCGATGTGGTGCTGGTCGACGAGGTGGCCGACCTGCTCAACCGGACGCCCAGCCTCGGCCACGTGATCGTCGACGAGGCGCAGGACCTTTCGGCGATGCAGCTGCGTGCGGTTGGTCGACGGGCCAGCACCGGATCGGTGACGGTGCTCGGCGATCTGGCCCAGGCCACCACCCCATGGGCCACCACCTCCTGGCAGGATTCCCTATCCCACCTGGGGAAAGCCGAGGCAGAGATCGAAGAGCTCGTTACCGGATTCCGGGTGCCTGGCTCGGTGATCGAGTTCGCCGCCCAGCTGCTGCCCACCATCGCACCCGGCCTGACGCCGCCGCATTCGGTCCGGCGCAGCCGTGGTGATCTGCGGTTACGGTCGAGCTCGGAGCCGATGGCCGAGCTGGTCGAGGCGGCCCGTACGGCTCTGCTGGCCGAGGGCACCATCGGCGTTATCGTGCCTGACGCGGTGATTGCCGTAGTGCGGACCGTACTGCAGTCGGCAGAGCTGAAATATGAGCTGCTGGGTGATGAGCCGCAAGGCTTCGACAGCCGGATTGAGCTGGTGCCCGCATCCATCGCGAAAGGTCTCGAGTTCGACCATGTGGTCCTGCTGGAGCCGGCCGGCATCGTCGCCGGTGAACCGGATGAGATCACCGGCCTTCGCCGGCTCTACGTCTGCCTCACCCGAGCGGTCACCTCACTAGTGATTGTGCACGCCTCGCCACTGCCGAAGCAGCTACCCACCGACGGCCTCGCAACACCGTCCACACCAGCTCAGCCGTGGTTGTCGGGGCCGACCCGCTGAGGCTCCAACCGAAGCAACACGCGCTTCTCCTGGCGCATGCTCTCCCGGTATGTGTCCCAGTCGTCATGTTCTCCCGTCACGCTGCGAAAGTAGTTAACCAGGGGCTCCATCGCCGCTGGCAGTGAGAGCACGTCGACCGTGCCCTCAACAAAGATCCACGGACCGAAGAACTTGTTGGTGAAGACGCACAGCTGCGCCCACGGGTCCCGCCGCAGGTTGCGGGTCTTGTAGGCGGTCTCCCGGCTGCTGATCGTGATCCGGCCCGCCTCATCGACGGCGGCCAGCACCGGGCTTTGCTGGATCCCGCCGGACGTCCGGGTAGCGAGCACCGCACGGTGGTTGGCCCGGACAAACTCACGGGCCTCATCGAGTTGCATGCTGCCATTCTTGTCCGCCTGGCCAAGTTTTGGTTGTTGAACGACACCAGAGGTCGATAGATAACCAAAACTTTTCGTCACGGCTTAGGCCAGCCGGGACAGCTTTCGACGACGCAGCCCCGCAGCACCCAACCGGATCACCAGCTCACGCGAGCTCACCTCGCAGGCCCCCGCGTCCACCACCAAGGTGTAGCATTCGGCAATCACATCGTAGTGATCACGCTCGAATGATCGCCGCGGGATCCCAAGGCTCTCGGCAAAGGCATGCAGCTCCGCATAGGAGGCATCGCT
>JBBSQO010000347.1:0-3156 GCA_038244025.1 Propionibacteriales bacterium | reverse complement strand
TTTGTCGGGTGAAGGCCAGTTCGTCCCTGCGAACGCTGTCCAGGTAGAGTGACAGGTTTGTCCGGCTCTCAGATCGAGGCCGGTGAGGTTCAGGCGGTTTAGGTTCAGGCGGTTTAGGTTCAGGCGGTGTAATCCCATGTTGGTGGCCCATGAGGTTGAGGTGCGCGCAGGAGCGCGACTGCTTCTTGCCGGTGCCTCCTTCCGGGTGGCCAGCGGGGACAAGATCGGGTTCGTCGGCCGCAATGGTGCCGGCAAGACGACGCTGATGCGAGTTTTGTCTGGTGAGTCCGAGCCGGCGGCCGGCTCGATCAGTCGCAGTGGTCCGATCGGGTACCTGCCGCAGGATCCCCGGACCGGCGACCTTGAGACTCTCTCCAGAGACCGGATCCTGTCGGCCCGTGGGCTGGACACGACCCTGCGCCGGCTGCGGCAGGCGGAGGTGCGGATGGGGGAGGCCGACGAGGAGATTCGTGACAACGCGATGGCCTCTTATGCCCGGGCCGAGGCCGAGCTCGCTGCCGGAGGTGGCTATGCGGCCGAGGCCGAAGCTGCCCGGATTGCCAGTAACCTTGGCCTACCTGACCGGGTGCTCGGCCAGCCGTTGCGGACCTTGTCCGGTGGTCAACGACGGCGGGTCGAGCTGGCCAGGATCCTGTTCTCGGATGCACAGACATTGTTGTTGGACGAGCCGACCAACCACCTTGATGCCGACTCGATCATCTGGCTGCGCAGTTTCCTGCAGTCCTATCCCGGCGGCATCATCGTGATCAGTCACGACACGGTGCTGCTGAAGCAGACGGTGACCAAGGTCTTCCATCTGGATGCCAACCGGGCGGCACTCGATATCTATGCGATGAACTGGACGCGGTACTTGGCTCAGCGCGAGACTGACGAGAAGCGCCGCAAGCGCGAGCGAATGAACGCCGAGCGTAAGGCCGACCAGTTGCTGACCCAGGCGGACAAGATGCGAGCCAAGGCGACCAAGGCGGTCGCAGCGCAGAACATGGCCAAGCGAGCCGAGCGTCTGCTGGCCGGGATCGAGGGCGAGCGGGTCCAGGACAAGGTCGCCAAGATCCGTTTTCCCGACCCGGCGCCCTGCGGCAAGACTCCACTCAGTGCGGGTGACCTGAGCAAGAGCTATGGCTCACTGGAGGTCTTCACCGGTGTTGATCTGGCCATCGACAAGGGCAGCCAAGTCGTCATCCTCGGGCTGAACGGGGCCGGCAAGACGACGCTGTTACGGATTCTCGCCGGAGTTGAGCCCTCAGACACTGGAGACGTGTCTCCAGGTCATGGGCTGCGACTGGGGTACTACGCCCAGGAGCATGAAACCCTCGATGTCCGACGCAGTGTGCTGGAGAATATGAAGTCTGCCGCACCGCACCTCAACGACACCGACGTTCGTAAGGTACTCGGCTCGTTCCTATTCTCCGGTGACGACGTGGCAAAGCCGGCCGGGGTGTTGTCGGGTGGTGAAAAGACGCGGCTCGCGTTGGCCAAGCTGGTGGTGTCCAGCGCCAACGTGCTGCTCCTCGATGAGCCGACCAACAACCTTGATCCTGCCTCCCGGGCGGAGGTGCTGAATGCCATCCGTACCTATGCCGGCGCCGTGGTGCTGGTGACCCACGATGAGGGAGCAGTGGACGCGCTGGAACCGGACCGGGTCCTGTTGTTGCCTGATGGTGTGGAGGATCTGTGGAGCGCCGAATACGCCGATCTGATCTCGCTGGCGTGAACGCGCTTGGTCACCTCCTTGGCTGAGCTGACGAAAAAATCACGAACGGTCCCAAAACCCACGCCAACTGGCAGAATGACATTGATCGGGGAATGATCAACAAACCTGATCGTGCTTGCCGGGTCTGTTTTCGGCAGGTGAGACCAGTCAGGCAGTCGGTCGTGCAGCTGGCATGACCAAGAGATCAGGAGGCAAGGGTGGCCAAAGTATTGGCAAAGGGGGCCAGGATTACCGGACCTCAACGCGAGAGCATCGCATCCCAGATGGCGAAGCGTTATGCCGCTGGGGACAGCGTCCGCAAGATTGCGGCCGACAATAACCGGTCGTACGGCTCTGTCCATAAGCTGCTCAAGGAGTCCGGAGTTGATCTTCGAGGGCGGGGCGGGGCAACGCGTGGTGCAGCGGGCAGTCCGGCTGCCCGAAAGACGGCTGCCAGGAAGGCGTCGGCCAAGAAAACCGTAGCCAGCAAGGCGCCGGCGAAGAAGGCACCGGTCAAAAAGGCAGCCGTCAAGAAGGCGCCAGCCCAAAAGGTAGCTACCAAGAAGGCGCCAGCCAAGAAGACAACCGGGAAGCGTTAGGCGTGGAGTTCAGCAAGGAGAGGCCCGGATACGCAAGGTGTCCGGGCCTTTTGCCGCTCCGGGAATACCTAACCGTCACCCACTGTTGGCGCTGACGCTGGCCTGACAGGAAGTCCGGGCGCCGAGGAGTCCGTCTTACCATCAGTCTGTGCGGGAGTTCGCGCGGGCGTGGCGGTGCCAGCCAGCAGCTGAGGAGGCCGTTATGAGCATCGGATCTGGTTTTGGCGGTGCGGGGATGATGCACCGCATGTCACGGGGGGATCGTGACGCCGCCAGCCATCGGCTGGGCCGCGGCGTCGTCCGGCGCATCCTCACCTTCGCCAAGCCGTACCGGTGGATGATCGTCATCTTCGTCGTGCTGGTGATCATCTCGGCTGCCCTGGCGGTGGCACCGCCGTTGTTGTTCAAGCAGATCATCGATGAAGGGGTACTGCAGCACAAGCCGGAGGTGGTCATCCGGCTGGCGCTGGTGGTGGCACTGATTGCGGTCTGCGTGGCCGGCCTCGGCCTGGTGCAGCGCTGGTGTTCGGCCCGGATTGGGGAAGGGCTGATCTATGATTTGCGGACCCGCGTCTTCGATCACGTCTTGACCATGCCGGTGGCCTTCTTCACCCGTACCCAGACCGGTAAGCTCGTCTCCCGGCTGAACTCCGACGTGATTGGTGCGCAGCAGGCGTTCACCTCGACCCTGTCGACGGTCGTCTCCAACATCATCTCGCTGATCCTGGTGCTGGTGGCGATGCTGGTGCTGAGCTGGCCGCTGACGGTGGCGGCGTTGGTCCTGTTGCCGATCTTCCTGATCCCGGCCAAGCTGATGGGCCGCAAGCTGGCCGAGCTGACCCG
>JBBSQO010000346.1:0-3161 GCA_038244025.1 Propionibacteriales bacterium | reverse complement strand
GCAATGGATAAGAGCGGCCCATTGGAGGAATCGGGCGCGTGAAGTTCGCTATCAGTCCGGACCTGCCGCACTTGGACCCGTTGCCGTCGCGATACACCAGACTGCACGCCGTGCTGCGGCCGCTGGTCAAGTTGGTGCTGACTCGCCGCTGGAACATCCATACCTCCGGCGAACAGCACATCCCCCGGCACGGCCCAGTGATCTTCGCCGCCAATCACTTGGGCGCCATCGACGGCCCGCTGCTACTGGCCATGTCACCCCGGGTCACCTACGCCTTGGTCAAGCGGGAGATGTTCACCGGAATTCTTGGGAAGCTGCTGCTCTGGGTCGGGCAGATCCCGGTCTATCGCAAGCAGGTGGATACCTTCGCCATCCGACGGTCGACTCAGGTGCTGCGCGCCGGCGAGATGCTGGCCGTCTTCCCAGAAGGCGTTCGTACGGCCGGGGAGGTGGCCTGGTCCCGCGGTGGTGCGGCGTACCTGGCGCTGGTGACCGGCGCGCCGATTGTCCCGGTCGCGCTGCTCGGCACCCGGGAGCCGGGCCACAAGAAGGGTGACCTGCCGGGCCGTGGTGCCGACATCCATCTGGTCTACGGTGACCCGATCGCGGTGCGGCAGCAGCCGTGGCCGCGGCGGAAGGGTACCGTTGCGGATCTGAACGAGTCGGTCCGCCAGCAACTCGCCAAACACGTCTGGTCGGCACAGCAACTGACCGGGATGGCGCTACCCGGGCCGCCCGCCCCGACGCCACCAAAGAGCTGACCCTGGGATTTCGCGCCGTTGCGTGATTGTCCGTCAAGATCGCCATTCCGACACAGATTGCCGCAGGTACACCGATGACCGATATCCCAACCGAGTTCCTCTCCGAGGACCCCGTGGACGAGCGGCCGATCCTGCCAGTGGTGGCCGTAGTGGGCCGGCCCAATGTCGGCAAGTCTGCGCTGGTCAACCGCATCATCGGCCGCCGGGAGGCGGTGGTCCAGGACGTTCCCGGCGTCACGAGGGACCGAGTGTCCTACGACGCGGTCTGGAACGGCCGCGAGTTCACCCTGGTGGACACCGGCGGCTGGGCCTCCGATGCCAAGGGGATGGCGGCCCGGATCGCCGAGCAGGCAGAGCTGGCCATTGGCCTGGCTGACGCGGTGATGCTGGTCGTCGACGCCACCGTTGGCACCCTAGATGAGGATGAGGCCGTGGTGGAGGTGCTGCGGCGCAGCGGCAAACCGGTACTGCTGGCCGCCAACAAGGTCGACGACCAGCGGACCGAGGCTGAGGCCGCGACCATGTGGAACCTCGGGCTCGGCGAACCGTACCCGGTCTCCGCACTGCATGGCCGCGGCAGCGGCGACCTGCTGGATGCGCTGCTCGCGGTGCTGCCGGAAGCGCCGAGGGAACGGCAGGCGACCGCCCGCGGTCCGCGCCGGGTGGCGATTGTCGGCAAGCCGAATGTCGGCAAGTCCAGCCTGCTGAACAAGCTCGCCCGGCAGCAGCGGGTGGTGGTCGACAATGTCTCCGGCACCACGGTGGACCCGGTGGATGAGCTGGTCGAGGTCGACGGGGTGGTGTACAACTTCATCGACACGGCCGGGATCCGGCGGCGGGTACGCGAGGCCACCGGGCATGAGTACTACGCCAGCCTGCGGACCCATGGAGCGATCGAGCGGGCCGAGGTCTGCGTCGTGGTGGTGGATGCCTCCGAGTCGGTGACCGAACAGGACCTGCGGATCATGACCAGCGTGGAGGAGACGGGCCGGGCACTGCTGATCGCGTTTAACAAGTGGGATCTGACCGATGAGGAGCGGCGACGCTACCTGGACCGGGAGATCGAACGGGACATGGTCCAGTTCGGCTGGGCCAGCCAGGTGAACATCTCGGCCACCACCGGGCGGCATGTCGACCGGCTCGGCGCGGCGATCCAGGAAGCCCTAGACGGGTGGGAAACCCGGGTCTCGACCGGCAAGCTCAATGCCTTCCTGGGCCGGATCGTGGCCTCCCATCCGCATCCGGTCCGCGGCGGCAAGCAGCCGAGGATCCTGTTCGGCACCCAAGCCCAGACGGCGCCCCCGACGTTCATCCTGTTCACCTCCGGCCAGATCGAGGCTGGCTACCTGCGGTTCATCGAACGCCGGCTGCGGGAGGAGTTCGGCTTCCGCGGCACCCCGGTGCATGTCCAGGTCCGGGCCCGGGAGAAGCGCGGCCGGCACTAGCGGGAGCGCCGCTCTCGTCCCTCCTGCCCGGCTTGATGATGCCTGCAGCCAGCCGATGGCACGTCAGCGCAGCCGAGCACCCCAGGATGCGGTGCTGGACTGGCCCGGTTCGAGCCGGATCACCGCCATGCCGGACTGCAGGGCATTAGGCGGACAGGTCATCGGTTCGGCGCCCAGCCCGGTCCGACGGCGGTCCTCGGACAGGGTGTCTGCCGTGTAGAGCTCCAGCCACGGGTAGGCGTCATCGACCCAGAGCTCGGCGGTCCGGTCGTCGCGTCCGGTGAGCCTAAGCCAGGCCAGCTTGTCGTTGTCGCGGACCAGGTCGGTGAAGGCGAAGTCGATGGCCAGGTCACCGAGCGGGCGCGGGGTACGGAAGTCGAAGTCGGTGCCCTCGACCGGCTCGGTGCCGGTGGGCAGCTGCCGCTGCTCATCGGTGTCCACTCGGGTTGCGGCGTCCAGCTGGACGGTGCAGTCGTCGACCAGCCCGCTGCCCGGGGACAGGTACGGATGCTGGCCGGCCCCGTAGGGGAGCGCGGTGTTGCCGACATTGGTTGCCGTGGTGGTGACCCGGAGGCCGTCCAAGTTTAGTGCGTAGTCGACCTGGACCGCGAGGGTGAACGGGTAGCCGGTCAGCTGGTGCAGGGTGGTGGCCATGCTGATCTTGGATTTGTCCTGGCTCACCGGCCGCCAGGACCGCCAGCGCAGAAACCCGTGGATGGCGTTGTTCTTCTCCGGCTCGGTCAGCCCCACCTGGTAGTCGGTGCCGTCAAAGCTGTAGCGGCCGTCGGCCAGCCGGTTAGGCCAGGGGATCAGGGGCGCTCCGTGGGCGCCGTCGCATTGGGCGTCGGCGTCGTAGGGATGCAGCACATCGCGACCACCGTCGCTGTAGGTGCGGATCCCGCCGCCGACCTCCACAATTGTGGCCCGCTGCTCACCGAAGCTGATCTCATACTGT
>JBBSQO010000345.1:0-3170 GCA_038244025.1 Propionibacteriales bacterium | reverse complement strand
CTTAGCGAGATGCCAGAGCAGGTCGCCGGCGTCCCAATCTGGACACGATGGCACCTTCAGCCTCGGGTCAGCATCGCGCAGCACGGCAAGGAACCGGTCAGACTCCGTTCGGATGTGACCGCGGTACGTGTCATCGCTGGGTCTCATGCCGCTCAGGGTAGTCGGGTGAGGGACAACCAGAGAATCTGCCACCAGTTTGGTGGGCAGCCCGAAAGTTGTGCTCAACCGTTACCGGCGCGGGAATCTTGGTGGCAGGTTTTGGGGTTCGGACAGACCGGACCGGGCTGGGTGCGTGGTTAAGTAAGGAGATGCCGTCGTGGGTGGTCGTCGTGGTTGCCGTGGCAACACCTCTGCTCGCCTTCGCCGGCGCGCTGGTTGGACATCTGCTGGTACGAAAGAGTGACCGCGAACTTGACCACTGGAGGCGCCGCGCGGAAACCATGCGGCTGCTGCGCTGGGCCGTCGAACTGGCCACCGACCCGGAGGAGAGCAGGTCCAGGGCCGGAGTCCTCGTGCTGGATGCCCTGCTGGACTCGGAGTTCCTGCAGTCCGAAGATGTGGAACTGGTCGCGACCATTGCCGGCGGGGTTGCGCTGGACACGGTGGGACCGGGCATCTCTGCTCGACGCGGTGCAGTGGCGGCCGGTCAGCGGCCACCAGGCTGACAGGCGTCGATCCGCGACATAGGCTGGAGAAGGAACGGGAGGATCATCCAATGGCAGAAGTGGAAGCGCCGGTCAGTCTTCAGGCGCTGGCCGCCAGGGTACGGATCAAGGCCGACCGGCGACTGGGCCGGGACACCGATCCGGTGATCGAGCAGATCGCCAATGCAGAGACCGATGCCGACCCGGTTCGCGCGTCATCAGAGCAACACGCGAGGGAAACCCACCCCCAGCGGCCAGCCGCCGACGACTCCTGACGGCGATCAGCCGCGCTTGACCGATTCCAGCAGCAGCTGGGCCACGTCCAGCACCTCGACTGATTCGGCTGCCGACCCATCGGACTGCTTTTCGGTCAAGCCATCGGACAACATGATCCGGCAGAACGGGCAGCCGGTCGCAATCGCATCGCCGCCGTGGGGTCCCGGTGAAGGTGAGCCGCCGGCCGATGAGCCCCCAGTCGACGAAAACCCGCCGGCCGAAGAAAGGGTGGCCAGAGCTTCCTCGGTCCGGTTCAGGTTGATCCGGGTGCCGATCTTCTCCTCCATCCACATCCTCGCGCCACCGGCCCCGCAGCAGAATGACTTCTTCCGGTTCCGCGGCATCTCGGCTACCGTGTTTCCCGGCAGCGAGTCGAGCAGGTCGCGCGGGGCGTCATAGATCTGGTTGTGCCGGCCGAGGAAGCATGGGTCGTGGTAGGTGATGGTCCGGCCACCGACTGAGCCCGCCGGCGCCGCCACCGGGGTTAGCTTCCCGTCCTTGACCAGCCGGTTCAGCAGCTGGGTGTGGTGCACCACCTCGAGCTCGATGCCCACCTGCGGGTACTCGTTTTTCAGCGCGTTCAGGCAGTGGGCGCAAGTGGTCAGCACCTTGGTCGCCTTGGCATCCTTGAGGGTCTCGGCATTCTCCATCGCCAGCTGCTGGAAGACGAGCTCGTTGCCGGCCCGGCGGGCCGGGTCGCCGTTGCAGGTCTCACCGTTGCCAAGCACGGCATAGCTGACGCCCGCGATGTTGAGCAGCTCGGCCACGGCCTGGGTGGTCTTCTTGGCCCGGTCCTCGTAGGCGCCGGCACAGCCGACCCAGAACAGATACTCGACCTCGCTCAGGTCCTCAACGTCCTCGCCGACCACGGGTACGTCGAAGCCGAGGTCTGCTGCCCAGTCCAGCCGGCCCTTCGGGCTCATGCTCCACGGGTTTCCCTTGGTCTCCAGCCCCTTGAAGAGGCCGTTGAGCTCGGACGGGAACTCCGACTCCATCATGACCTCATAGCGGCGCATGTCCATGATGTGGTCGACGTGCTCGATGTCTACCGGGCACTGCTGGACGCAGGCACCGCAGTTGGTGCAGGACCAGAGCACATCCGGGTCAATGATGCCGGGCAGCCCCTGCTCCACCTGGATCGGGCCGACCAGCGGGCGGGCCGCCTCATCGCGCAGCTCCTGGGGCAGCGATTCGCGAGCGGCCTCGGCCGCCTGCAGGTACGGTGCCTTGGCGTACGCATGCTCACGGAGGTCCATCACCAGCAGCTTGGGCGACAGCGGCTTGCCGGTGTTCCAGGCCGGGCACTGTGACTGGCAACGGCCGCACTCGGTGCAGGTGGTGAAGTCCAGCAAGCCCTTCCAGGTGAAGTTTTCGACCTGGCCGACGCCGAGCGGAGCATCCTCGTCGAGGTCGTCGAGGTTAGTGAAGTCCAGCGCCTGGCCACCGATGTTGATTGGCTGCAGTTCGCCTAAGGCAAGTCCGCCGGAGGACTCCCGCTTGAACCAGATGTTCGGCCAGACGGTGAACCGGTGCCAGGCAACGCCCATGGTGATGGTGAGCGCACTCACGATGAACCAGGCCATCGAGATGATGATCTTGAGCGCGGCCACTGCGACGATCCCGGTTTCCAGCCCGCCGGTGGAGATTCCGACCGGCAGCAGGAAGAAGCTGAGCGGGAAGTGGCTAGGTGAGGTTTCGCTGCCCAGTAGGCGATATTCCATTGCCCGCAGTGCGAGCACGCACACCACGATGCCGAGGATGGTCAGCTCGACATAGACCGCCTGCCAGGTCCGGGAGCCGAAGAAGCGGGACGCCCGGCCGGAGTTGCGCAGCAGGAAGCGCACCGTCATCAAGAACAGGATGGAGATCAGCCCCAGCCAGGCGATCAGCTCGCTGGCCCACTCATAGACCACCCAGTGGCCGATGATCGGCAGCGCGAAGGTCGGGCTGAAGAGCTGACCATAGGCGGTGATCAAGGTAAAGAACAACGCACCGAAGGCGATGAAGACAAACCAGTGCGCGACCCCGATCTTGTTCCACTGCAGCATTCGGGTGTGACCCAACGACTCGGCCAGCAGATGCTTCCAGCGATCGCCCTTGTTGTCGCTGCGTCCCAAGGTCGGCTGGCCGAGCTTGACCACACCGATGATGGCCGCGACCGTACGGGCGAACAACGCGACTCCGACCACCGAGACGATGAGGGCCAGGACAATCGCGACAATCTTCATGGGTTGCTCCATCTGTTCACTT
>JBBSQO010000344.1:0-3186 GCA_038244025.1 Propionibacteriales bacterium | reverse complement strand
GCGCCCAAGACCTCGACTGGGTCGCCGCAGAACTCAACGACAGACCGCGCAAACGCCTAGGCTTCAAGAAGCCGATCGAACAGATCGGACCCCTACTGTTGCGCTGACCGCCAGAATCCGCCGATCGGCTTCTGGAACGCCCGGAACCACCATCTTTCCCGTGAACCCGAACTGTCGGTGTCCGCCGCCATGATGCAAGCATGACGAGGAGGGAACAGCATGAATGCCAGATCAGGCGAGCCACGCGTCACCAAGGGCGGAACGATCCTCACCGAAGAGCAGACCGAGCGACTTGCTGACGGGGCCGAGGTGGGCGATGACCTAACGAAAACTCGTCGGGTAGGTAGGCCCTCACTCGGCGAAACCCCCAAGCACTCACCGCACGTCTCGTTCCGCGCTCCCGCCGAGTTGCGGACCAAGACAGCAGAACGCGGCGCCCAGGAAAGTAAGACGATCTCCCGGCTTGCCAGCGAAGCGTTCGAGAAGTACCTGGCGAGTTGACTACATCTCACCCGCTGAAGTCGTCGGCTGCCTTCTGCGCTTGTGCGAGCCAGCTGTGGTAGGTGGCGGCCGCGTCCTCGGCCTGCCGGACGGCCGGGTCGTCACCGCGGGCTCGGGCTCTGGCCGCCTTCGCCGCCAGCTCGTCGATCTGCCCCTGCAGCTTGGCGGCGGTCTCCTCGGCACGGGCTCGAGCCTCCGGGTTGGTGCGCTGCCACTGCTGCTCCTCGGCATCCCGGATAGCGTTTTCGATCGCCCGGAGTCGCTGGTCGACCGGCTTGATCGCGTCTCGCGGGACCTTGCCGATCTCGCCCCAGCGGTCCAGCAGTGAGCGGTAGCCGGCTTTGGCCGCGGCCAGATCGGTGACCGGCAGCAGCGCCTCCCCCTCGATCAGCAGCGCTTCCTTGGCCTGCTGGTTGCCCTTGAACTCGGCATCCTGCTCGCCGATGGCCGTCTGCTTGGCCTCGAAGAAGGTGTCCTGAATCCGGCGGAACTTCTTCCACAAGGCATCTTCGGAGTTCCGGGGCGCCGGACCGGCCGCCTGCCAGCGCTGCATCAGGTCCCGGAAAACGCCTGTGGTCGGTCCCCAGTCGGCCGAGCCGGCTACTGCCTCGGCTTCGGCAATGATCTTCTCCTTGATCACCTTGGCGGCGTCTTGGCGCTCGGCCTGCTCAGCGAACTGGGCCTTCCGACGCCGGGTGTAGGTGGTGCGGGCCGCGGAGAACCGGTGCCAGAGGGCATCGTCGGCGGCCCGGTCCAGTCTCGGTAGGGCCTTCCACTCCTCCAGCAGCGACCGGAACCGGTTGACCCCGCCGCGCCAGTCATTGCCTCCGGCCAGTTTTCCGGCCTCGGCGACGAGCCGTTCCTTGGCTGCCTTGGCTTCCTCAGTCTGCCTGGCCCGTTCGGCCTTCCGGGCGGCGCGTTGCTTGCTGACCAGCGGGGCCAGTGCTTCCAGCCGGCCGGCCAGGCTGTCCAGATCACCGACCGCGTTGGCCCCGGTAACGTTCTGCCGGACGGATGTGATGGCCGAGGTGGCGTCGTCGGGGGAGAGCGCACCACCCTTGATCCGCGACTCCAGCAGGGAGACCTCGACCGCCAAAGACTCGAAGCGGCGAACGTAGAAGGCCATTGCTTCCTCGGCTGCCATGTCGGGGACCTGGCCGACGCTGCGTTCGCCGTCGGCGGTCCGGACGAAGACATTTCCGTCGCTGTCTACTCGGCCGAAGGACGAGGGACCTGCGTGCTCACTCATGCTCACAATCTTGCCCGATAGGGTTTCCTCTGTGTTGATCGCCTCTTTTCCCGCCGGCCCGTGGGAAACCAACTGCTACCTGCTGGCTACCGAGCCGAATGCCGAATGCACCATTGTCGACCCCGGGGTCGGGGCGCTGCCCGGCATTGCCCGGGTGGTGGCCGAGCACCGGCTGAAGCCGGTCGATGTGCTGGTCAGCCATGGTCACCTTGATCATCTGTACGATGTGGCGGCCGTCTGTGCCACCTACGGCGCCCGCTGCTGGATCGGCGCGGCCGACCGGCGGCTGTTGGCCGAGCCGATGCTGGCCATGCCGGCCGGCACCGAGCAGCTGCTGGCGGAGCTGACCGGTGGCATCGCTCCGGTGTTCGCCGAACCGGACGAGGTGGGTGAGATCACCGCAGGGATGGTGATCGCGTCGGCCGGCCTCAGCTTCACCGCCATTCCAGCACCGGGGCACACGCCCGGCTCGACACTGTTCCAGCTGGCCTATTCGAAGGGCGCCGAGGCGCCGGCCGGTGGCGACATCGACAGCTTGGTGTTGACCGGGGATGTGTTGTTTGCCGGCTCGATTGGCCGGACCGACCTGCCTGGCGGCGACCACGCCACCATGCGCCAGACGCTGCGCACGGTTATCCGGTCGCTGCCGGACACCGCCGTGGTGCTGCCCGGCCATGGCCAGCAGACCACCATGGCGCGGGAGCGGGCCAGCAACCCGTACCTGCAGGACAGCTTTCTCGATGACCCTGACGCGACCACGACAATGACAACAACGACGACAAGGGAAGACTTTTCATGAGTCGCCCGACGCCGCTGTCCGGCTACCCCGAGTACCTGCCCGCCGGCCGGATCGTGGAGCAGTACGTTCTTGATGTGCTGCGGGAGACCTTCGAGCTGCACGGCTTTGCCTCGATCGAGACCCGAGCGGTGGAGCCGCTGGACCGGTTAGCCAAGCAGGGGGAGATTGACAAGGAGGTGTATGTGGTTCGCCGGCTGCATGCCGACCCGGCCGCGGATGACGATCTTGGTCTGCACTTTGACCTGACGGTGCCGTTTGCCCGTTACGTGCTGGAGAATGCCGGTCACCTGCAGTTCCCGTTCCGGCGCTACCAGATTCAGAAGGCGTGGCGTGGTGAGCGCCCGCAGGAGGGTCGCTATCGGGAGTTCCGGCAGGCCGACATCGACATTGTCGGCCAGGGCGAGCTGGCCGCCCATCATGACGTGGAGCTGCCGCTGGTGGCCTTGTCCGCCCTTGAGCGGCTGCGCGTTGATCTTGGTGTGCCGCCGGTGATCATGCGGGTGAACAACCGTCAGCTGAGTCAAGGCTTCTATGCCGGGCTGGGCCTGGATGACCCGGCGAGCGTGCTTCGGCTGGTCGACAAGTACGACAAGATCGGTCCGGACAAGATCCGCGAGCTGTTGACCAGTGAGGCCGG
>JBBSQO010000343.1:0-3197 GCA_038244025.1 Propionibacteriales bacterium | reverse complement strand
TGGCGTGCCCGAAGACGGCGCTCAGCTTATCGGACCAGCCGGCATAGTGCACCAGCTTGTTGATCGCCGCCTCCACCTCCGCACCGGCCTGCCGCGCGGTAGCGCCGGTGCTCGTCGAGATCAGCTCGGCGAACTGGCTGCGACGGCCCTCCAGCATCTCCGCCACCCGGTAGATCACCTGACCACGGTTGTAGGGGGTCGCCTTCGACCAGGTGCCGTACCCCTTGCGGGCTGCGGCCACCGCATCCCGGGTGTCCTTGCGGGAGCCGAGCGCTGCGTTGGCCAGGAAGTTCCCCCCTCCATCGCGGGCGGCATAGGTACGACCGGACTCCGAGCGCGAGAAGACCCCGCCGACAAAGAGCTTGTAGGTCTTCGGCACGGACAGGTGCGCCATTACCGCACTCCCTCGTCGTCGGTGTCCAGGTAGGCGGCCATCCCCGCTGGGCCCCCTTCGCGGCCGAAGCCAGACTCCTTGTAGCCGCCGAAGCAGGCGGCCGGGTCGAACCGGTTGAAGGTGTTGTCCCAGACGACCCCGGCCCTGAGCCCGGCGGCCATCCCCATGGCCCGGGAGCCCTTCTCGGTCCAGACGCCCGCGGACAGCCCGTACGGGGAGTTGTTGGCCTTGCTGAGCGCCTCATCTGGGGTACGGAAGGTCAGGGTGGTGAGGACTGGGCCGAAGATCTCCTCACGGGAAATCCGCATTGACGGGGTCGCGGAGGTGAAGATGGTGGGGGGGAGGAAGTAGCCGTTTTTCGGTAGTGAGCATGAGGATGACCAGACGTCGGCTCCTTCCGCGGCGCCCGCCTTCATCAGCGTCTTGATTCGGCCCATCTGCGCTTCGGAGTTGATCGCGCCCACATCGGTGTTCTTGTCCAGCGGATCACCGACCCGCAGCTTCTCGACCCGGACCTTGAGCCGCTCGATGAACTCTTCGGCAATGGACTCCTGCACCAGCAGCCGGGAACCGGCACAGCAGACCTGACCCTGGTTGAAGAAGATGCCGCTGACGATGCCCTCGATCGCCTGGTCCTGGGCGGCATCCTCGAAGACGATGTTGGCCCCCTTGCCACCAAGCTCCAAGGTGATCTTGCGGCCGGTCCCGGCCAGCTGGCTCTGGATCTTCCGGCCGACCGCGGTGGAGCCGGTGAAGGCAACCTTGTCAATCCCTTCATGGGTGACCAGAGCCGAGCCTACATCGCCGGCACCGGTAACGATGTTGACCACCCCCGGCGGCAGACCCGCGTCAGCGATGATCTCTGCTAGCACCAGCAGGGACAGCGGCGTTGTCTCTGCCGGCTTGATCACCACCGTGTTACCGGCCGCCAGCGCGGGTGCGATCTTCCAGGAAGCCATCAACAGCGGGAAGTTCCACGGGATCACCTGCCCGGCGACTCCGAGCGGGGCCGGCGCCGAGCCGAACCCGAGATGCTGGAGCTTGTCGGCCCAGCCGGCGTGATAGAAGACGTGCTGGGCCGCCGACGGGACGTCAAAGTCTCGGGTTTCCTTGATCGGCTTGCCGTTGTCCAGCGACTCCACCACGGCCAGCTCGCGGGCCCGCTCCGCTATCCCGCGGGCGATCCGGAAAAGGTACTTGCCGCGTTCGGCGCCGCTCATCCGCGACCAGACCCGGGTGTAGGCGCGCCGAGCAGCGGCGACAGCGGTGTCGATGTCGGCGGGGTTGACGGTTGAGACGACCGAGAGGTTCTCGGCCTTACCGGGATTGACCGTGTTCATGTCTGGGCCGTTGCCATCGACGAACTCACCGTCTATGAATGGTCGGTAACGGTCCTTGATCGCTGCGATGGCAGCTGATTCGGGCGCCGGCGCGTATTCCCAATCCATGATCAATGGTTTTTCCATGATCAACGGGCTCAGTCCACGGTCACGTAGTCGGGGCCGGAGTAGTGGCCTTCGGTCTGGGTACGGCGCTGCATGATCAGGTCGTTGACGACCGACGACGCGCCAAACCGGAAATAGTAGGGATCCAGCCATTCTGGACCAGCGATTTCCTTGACGGCAACCAGATAACGGATCGCGTCCTTGCTGGTCCGGATCCCACCGGCCGGCTTGACCGAACGCTGCTCACCGGTTTGGTCGCGCCAGTCCCGGACAGCCTGCAGCATCACATGGGTGACCGGCAGGGTAGCGGCCGGGCTGACCTTGCCGGTGGATGTCTTGATGAAGTCGCCACCAGCCAGCAGTGCCAGCCAGGAGGCACGCCGGACATTGTCGTAGGTGGCGAGCTCGCCGGTTTCCAAGATCACCTTGAGTCGGGTCGTGCCGCAGGCCTCCTTGACCGACCGGATCTGGTCGAAGACCTTTCCGTACTGGCCGGCCAGGAAGGCGCCACGATCTATCACCATGTCGATCTCGTCGGCGCCGGCCTCGACCGCCACTCGGGTGTCAGCAAGCTTGACCGCCAGGCTGGACCGGCCGGACGGGAAGGCGGTGGCGACCGCCGCGACCAAGACATCGGAGCCGCGGAGCTCATCGACCGCGAACTCGACCATGTCGGGGTAGATGCAGACCGCGGCGGTGTGCGGGGTGTCCGGGTTGTCCGGGTCGGGAAGCATGGCTTTGCGGGCCAGGTTGCGCACCTTGCCCGGCGTGTCGGCGCCCTCCAGGGTGGTCAGGTCCACCATCGAGATGGCCAGGTCAATCGCCGCCACCTTGGACGCCTTCTTGATCGACCGGGTGGCCAGCGCGGCGGCGCGCTGCTCGATCCCGACCGGGTCGACCCCCGGGAGGCCCCGCAGGAAGCGGCGCAGCGATCGCTCATCCGCGGCTACGTCTACCAGATGCGCAGGCAGCGCCGCGGTCACGGCTGGCCGTACCTGCTTCTTCCTGGTTCGGGTGGTGGCGACTGTCATACCCCTGATCCTATGCCAGCGTGACCGGTAGCGGCAGATGACGTCGGCGTGCGGCCAGTAGGGTGTCGCGACCCTTCGGGCGGGTGGTAGCTAGGGATATCGACGTGCCTCAGCTTGGCGAGATGCTCGACCGTAACCTGAGCAGATAACCCCCCGGTCGATGGGCATACTGGGGACCATGACCGGCGATCCGTTGACCTGCTCGATTCGGCTGGAGCTGTCAGTCGAAGACGCATTTGCGCTCTTCGTCGACCGCTTCGGTCAGTGGTGGCTGTCCGGGTTCTCCTGGTCCGGCACCGACTTGCTCGACCTACCGAGATGACTTTA
>JBBSQO010000342.1:0-3202 GCA_038244025.1 Propionibacteriales bacterium | reverse complement strand
GAACACCTGATACACCTCGGGAACCATGCGATCAGAAAACCGCATCCACAACACCTCCGCACTAGGAGTGTTGCGATCACCGCGAGAACCCGGGGATCCCCTTGCGAGAGGATCGGCCACCCATGCCCAGGTGCCACTCACAGTTCCCACCGCACGGTCCGACAATCAGGCCAGGATGTCGAACATGGCGGATGGAGGTCGCAGGTGGGGTCCTCCGTCCGATCAAGGCTTGGGAGCGACGATGAGCGACAAGCAGGCAAGCGAGATGACCGAAGCCGAACTGGCGGACTACTACTATGCCCATCACAACGACGCGGACATGGTCGGTGATCAGGTCGACTATGTCGCGCCTCGGGCAGCCAGGGTGGCAGTGCGGTTGAGCTTCGAGGAGGAACAACATATCCGTGAGGCCGCCCAATCCGCAGGCATGATGGTGTCGGCGTTTATGCGCCAAGTCGGCTTGGCCGCGGCCGCGGCGAGCGTCGTCGACATCGACAGACTTCGCCGCGACCTCGACGAGGCCCGCGCCCGCATCGATGACGCTTGGCAGGCCCTCGCGCGTAGCGGTGTAAGGCATCGGACTGTCTCGGGGAGCGATCCTGCTGCGGGCGTCGGCAGACCTCTTGCGCTCAGCCGGCGTTAATGACGTCATCGAGGACTTGGTTGATCGCGTATCACGCCGACGCGGTCGTCTGTCTGTCCGTGTGGGCGGAGTACGGCAACGCGGCGAGGACTATCGACAGAGCCTAAGCGCGGCGCTGCGGGGCACGCTACCGGCCTCTGGTCAGATCGGCCAGGAACTCCGAGGCCCACCGCTCGATGTCGTGGTCGAAGACCTGCTTGCGCATCATCCGCATCCGTCGGCCCTTGTTCCGGGCAGTGTCGGTGTAGGCCTCCATCATCCGGCTCTTCATCCCGTTGATGTCGTAGGGGTTGATCAGGTAGGCCTGCTTCAGCTCGGCCGCTGCACCGGCGAACTCGCTCAGCACCAAGGCGCCATCGTCGTCGACTCGGCAGGAGACGTACTCCTTGGCGACGAGGTTCATCCCATCGCGCAGCGGGGTGACGACCATGATGTCGGCAGCACGATAGAGCGCCGCCATCTCAGTCTTCGGAAAAGATGAGTGCAGGTAGGTGATGGGCGGCCGGCCGATCCGGCCGATATCACCGTTCAGCCGACCGACCAGCCGGTCGATGTCGTCTCGGAGCACCCGGTACTGGTCGACCCGTTCGCGCGACGGGGTGGCGACCTGGACAAAGACGGCGTTCTCGGAGTCGACCTTGCCCTCGGTGACCAGCTCGCCGAAGGCACGGATCCGCTGCAGCAGACCCTTGGTGTAGTCGAGCCGGTCCACCCCGAGGAAAAGTGTCTGCGGGTCGCCGAGGTCGCGACGGATCTCCTGCGCCCGGGCCACCGTCTCCGGCTCGCGGGCCATCTCCTCCAGCCCACGGGCATCGATGGAGATCGGGAAGGCCTTGGCGACACAGTCCCTGCCATCGGGGAGGGTGACCGTACCGCGATGGGTCTCCAGCCGGAGCCGCTGACGGACCAGCCGGACGAAGTTCTGCGCGCCACCCGGCAGCTGGAACCCGACCAGGTCCGCACCCAGCAGGCCTTCCAGGATCTGGGTGCGCCAGGGGAGCTGCTGGAACAGTTCTTGTGGGGGGAAGGGGATGTGCAGGAAGAACCCGATCCGCAGATCCGGGCGCTGACGCCGGAGCATCTGGGGCACCAGCTGGAGCTGATAGTCCTGCACCCAGACGACACCGTCCTGTTCCGCCACCTGCGCAGCGGCGTCAGCGAACCGCTGGTTGACGTGTGAGTAGGCCTCCCACCACTCACGATGAAACTCGGGGAAGGCGACCACATCGTGGTAGAGCGGCCACAGCGTGGCATTGGAGAAGCCCTCGTAGTACTCCTTGACCTCCTGGGCGCTTAGCTGCACCGGCACGAGCTGGAGTCCGTCGTTGACGAACGGTTCCAGTGGCTCATCCGGTGCGCCGTTCCAGCCAACCCAGGCGCCCTCCTTGCGGCGCATCACCGGCTCCAGGGCCGTTACCAGTCCGCCCGGCGAGGTGCGCCAGTCAGTGGAGCCATCGTCCAGCTCCACCCGGTCGACCGGCAGCCGGTTCGCCACCACCACGAATGCCGCTGTGGGCGAGGAATTCTTGCTGTCTGACGCTGCCGCCATGGTGATGGTGCCCTCTCGTTCGGTCTTAACAGCGTAGCGGTGGACAGCTCCTGTTCAGGCACAACTACTGAACTTGACGCCGTTTACCCGTTCGTGGCTGACTTCTGACATTCTGTGCTCATGACCCCAGATTTGCCTCACAGCGATGCCGGACGGGAAGCCATTGAGGCTATTTTGGAGCGGCCGCAGGATACGTTGCTCGGCGTGGATTTCGATGGCACGCTGGCACCTATCATTGACGACCCCGAACAGGCGTTTGCCGATCGGGAATCGGTCGCGGCGCTTGGCCGGATCGGGCACCATATCAACACCGTGGCGGTGGTCACCGGGCGGCCGGCGAAGACCGCGGTGCGGCTCGGGCGTTTTGCCGAGTCCGATGACCTGGGCCGGATGGTCGTGTTAGGGCAGTACGGGGTGGAGCGCTGGGATGCCCAGACGGGGGAGTTCCGGATCCCACCGTCACCGGACGGGGTGGCGGCCGTGGAGACCGCGCTGCCGGGACTGCTGGCTCGCCATGGGGTCAAAGGCGCCCGGGTCGAGCACAAGGGGCGGGCCATTGGCGTGCACACCCGGGAGCTCGATGATCCAGCCGGTGCCATGGGCGAGCTGACCGAGCCGATTGGCGAACTGGCCGAACAAAACGGACTGAAGGTGGAGCCCGGAAAGAACGTGCTCGAGATGCGGCCGCCGGGGATGGACAAGGGAGACGCGTTGCGGAGCCTGGTCATCGAAACCGGATCGAAACAGGTGATCTTCGCTGGGGATGATCTTGGTGACCTGCCTGCCTTCGAAGCGGTGGAGAAGCTCCGCGCCGAAGGGGTTCCCGGGCTGCTGATCTGCTCCGCTTCTCGCGAGCAGGATGCCTTGGCCGAGCGGGCCGATCTGGTGCTGGATGGTCCGCACGGTGTTGCCATCTGGCTCACCCAGCTGGCCGACAGTCTGGATCATCAAGACCGGAAATAGCCGGTCGAGTCCGTCCGGTCTACGCCGCTCGAGCTAGCCGGAACCAG
>JBBSQO010000341.1:0-3207 GCA_038244025.1 Propionibacteriales bacterium | reverse complement strand
CAGCAAGGGGACTGGTAATGGTACCCGGGTTGCGAAGAACGCTGCCGCGAACGGATCAGCCCGAAGAAGTACGGTCCGCAAGGAAGCCGCGCGCAGCTGACGCCTTGAACTCAAAGAGCCTGCTCGAGCCCAAGATCCGGCCCGGGGATGCCGGCTAGCCGGAGACGACCAGCTCGTTGCCCTGTCTCTTGAGATTTGCTGGCGGCAGGGGCTTCGTCGCCGGGCCGACGACAGCGGCGCCGTCGGTAATGGAGAAGTGGCTGCCGTGGCAGGGGCAGATGATCTGCGCGTTCTGGATTTCGCCGACCGGGCAGCCCTGGTGAGTGCAGATGCCGACAAAGGCCTTGTACTTCCCGGCAGCAGGCTGGGTAACGACGTAGCCGTTGATGATAATTCCGCCACCTTCTGGCACCCTCGATGCGGCCACGGTCACTCGCTGCCCGGGAGTGCGGGGCGCACTGCCGCTGGAGGAGCCAGAGCAGGCGCTGACGACCGCGAGACCGCCACCTGCCAGAGCCGCCAGCCCGGCGGCCCGCAGCACCGTACGGCGACTGGTGCGCATCCTTGCGCAGCAATAGCCGCCCTCCGCATCTCCAGCGTCTGCGACTACGGTGCCGGTCAGAGCAGTGCCGGTCAGAGCAGTGCGGGGCAGATCGGGATCGGTCATGAGGTTTCTCCAGGTGAGGTAGCCAAGGCGGGTGCTACCCATTGAACGGTGGAGCAGCCGCGCCGGTGCCCGTTCTGGCCGGGACCAACCCGAGAATTCCACCACAGATTTGGCGGCTGACTGGACCCGAGCGTTGAGTTTCTCTCAGTCGTCGAACTGATGTGGGTTTCTCGAGGTTGAGCAGCCGCCCGTGACACCTGAATGGGGGTCGGCGCGACGACCTAGTCTTGGGGCTGTGGCAGATCCCTCGTCCTATCGTCCCGCTCCAGGCTCCATCCCGCTCCAGCCCGGGGTCTATCGGTTCAGCGATCAGTATGGACAGGTGATCTACGTCGGGAAGGCCAAGAGCCTCAGATCCCGACTGAGCTCCTACTTCGCCGACGTCGCCTCCCTGCACACTCGGACCCAGACCATGGTGCAGACCGCGGCCAAGGTGGACTGGACCGTGGTCCAGACCGAGGTGGAGGCACTGCAGCTCGAATACTCCTGGATCAAGGAGTTCGACCCACGGTTCAACGTCAAGTACCGCGATGACAAGTCCTATCCCTGGCTGGCGGTCACCCTGTCCGAGGAGATCCCGCGGGTGATGGTCGGCCGTGGCCCGAAGCGTAAGGGCAACCGATACTTCGGCCCGTACAGCCATGCCTGGGCGATCCGCGAGACGGTGGATCTGCTGCTGCGGGTGTTCCCGATGCGATCGTGCACCAAGGGTGTGTTCCGGCGCGCCCAGCAGATCGACCGGCCCTGCCTGCTCGGCTACATCGACAAGTGCTCGGCACCCTGCGTCGGCCGGGTCACCGCCGAGGAGCACCGCGCCATCGTGGACGACTTCTGCAAGTTCATGAGCGGCCAGGCCGCCCCGATGCTGAAGCGGCTGGATGCCGAGATGCGCTCGGCCAGCGACGGGCTGGAGTTCGAACGGGCCGGCAAGCTCCGTGATGACATCGGTGCCCTGCGGCAGGCGATGGAGAAGAACGCCATCGTGCTGCCGGACGGTACCGATGCCGATGTGATCGCCCTGGCCGAGGACCCGCTGGAGGTGGCCATCCAGATCTTTCATGTCCGTGGCGGCCGGGTCCGCGGCGAGCGGGGCTGGGTGGCTGACCGGGTTGATGACGCCGACACCGGCGAGCTGATCGAGAAGTTTGTGCTGCAGCTGTACTCCGAAGGGGGCGAGGCGGGTGAGGACGGGGGTGCCGCCGACCAGCAGCTGATCCCGCACGAGATCTTGGTTCCGGCGATGCCGCCGAGTGCGGAGCCGCTGACCCGGATGCTGTCGAGCCGTCGAGGGTCGGCCGTCTCCCTGAGGGTGCCGCAGCGTGGCGACAAGCGCACCCTGATGGAGACCGTGTCGCGTAACGCCAGTCAGGCGCTGATCCGGCACAAGACCAGCCGCGCTAGCGACCTGTTCACCAGGAACCGCGCCCTGGAAGAGATTCAGGTTGCGCTCGACCTACCGACCGTACCGTTGCGGATCGAGTGCTACGACATCTCCAACCTGCAGGGCACCGAGGTGGTCGCCTCGATGGTCGTCTTCGAGGACGGCCTGCCGCGCAAGAGTGAGTATCGGCGGTTCGTGATTCGAGGTGTCGAGGGGCAGAACGATGTGGCGGCCATGCATGAGGTGATCACCCGGCGGTTCCGGCGGATGCTGGATGACCGGGCTGCCATGGCGCCCCCGGTCGGTGGATCATCGGCGCCCGGTGCATCGTCGGCGGCCGGATGGGTGGACAACGAGCAGGGGCCGCTGCTGATCGACCCGACCACCGGCGCGCCGAAGAAGTTTGCCTATCCACCGGCCCTGGTGGTGGTGGACGGCGGGCCGCCCCAAGTCGCCGCGGCGGCCCAGGCCATGCTTGAGGTCGGTGTTGCGGACATCGCGCTGTGCGGTCTGGCCAAGCGACTCGAAGAGGTCTGGCTGCCGGATGAGGAGGATCCGGTCATCCTGCCCCGGACCAGTGAGGGCCTGTATCTGCTGCAGCGGTTGCGGGACGAGGCGCACCGCTTTGCCATCACCCACCACCGCGGCAGGAGGAGCAAGTCGATGGTGGAGTCGCTGCTCGATCAGGTCCACGGGTTGGGAGAGGTACGCCGAAAGGCGCTGATCTCGCATTTCGGTTCGTTGAAGAAGCTGCGCGCGGCGTCGGTCGAGGAGATCGCCCAGGTGCCCGGCTTCGGCCGCACCACCGCAGCAGCCATCAAGGACGCCCTGGCCCAGAAGCCGGCCGGGGAGGTGGTCAACATGGCGACCGGTGAGATCCTCGACCGGCCGGAGGCTCCCGCCGGGGCCGACCAGGCATAATGGGCCAACCAAGGATAATGAGAGCTGTGAGCCCCAATCCAGCGGAAAACGCCAGCCCCGACTCGTCCGCCAAGCTGCCCACAAGCACAGGCACCGCCGTCCCGCCGACCGGACCGCAGCGTACGGACCGGGTCCGACTGGTGGTGGTCAGTGGGATGTCGGGCGCCGGCCGCAGCACCGCGGCGAATGCCCTCGAAGACCTCGGTTGGTATGTGATCGACAATTTGCCGCCCAGCAT
>JBBSQO010000340.1:0-3209 GCA_038244025.1 Propionibacteriales bacterium | reverse complement strand
TGACCGCGCGCGCCGGTGATGTGTTCCACTTGACCCCGCTGCGCATCGTGATGGTGTACGTTTTCCCGTCCGCGCTGATGCCACCATTGGAGCTGCTCGGCAGCTGGGTGGCAATGTCCGGCACCGGTGTGGTCGCCTGATCCTGCACCGCCGGGTAAGTGAACAGCTGGCGGCTCCACATCCGCAGGTTGAGATAACCAATCGTGTAGTAGCTGATATTGGGGTCCATGTAGTCGACATCGCCCGCACCGAGCATGTTTAAGGTGCCACCCTTGACGGCCTGCTCTCCGGAGCTGCTGGACCCTCCTGGGCTGCCGCCGGACTGCCCGCAGGCGGCCAGCAGCAGCACGGCCGCCGCAACGGTGATGAGGGCGGGACTCCGTCTTGCTTTCCACATGATGTTCTCCGATTCGCCGGTAGCCAGGGCAAACTGAACCCAGATGGCACGCTAGGCCGGCATCTTGGCTGCGGGAAGAACTCTTCTCGGACTGACACGGCTTTGCCATCTGGCCGACACATCATGACGGTTCAGATGACAATTTCGTCACCGGCTGGCTCGATTGTCATCTCATCCAGGCAAACCCGGCCGGCCGGCGCGGGTTGGAGCCGAGCCATACTGGGCAGGTGACGCGCAGTGTTCTGCTGGTGGAGGACGACCCACGGGTACGGCGGGTGCTCCGGCTTGCACTGCAGGACGAGGGTTACGCCGTGGAGGAGGCGGAAACCGGCGAGGCGGGACTGGCGGCGCTGGATCGGTCCCAGCCCGATGTGGTGTTGTTGGATCTGATGCTGCCGGATACCGACGGGTTCGACGTCTGCCGGCAACTGCGCCGCAGCAGTGACATTCCAGTCATCATGGTCACCGCCAGGACCGACAGCCATGATGTGGTCGCCGGGCTGGAGGCCGGCGCCGATGACTACGTCACGAAACCCGTGATGGCAAAGGAACTCTCGGCCCGGATCCGCGCGCTGCTCCGCCGGACCCGGCCCGCGCCGCATCATATGCCGGATGTGCTGACCCTCGATGATCTTGAGCTGCAACTGGGTGAGATGCGGGTAACCCGAGGCGGTGAGGACATCCAGCTGACCCGCACGGAGTTCAAGCTGCTGGCCGAGCTTGCCCTGGCGGAGGGGAAGGTGTGCAGCCGAGAACAGTTGCTGGAGCGAGTCTGGGGCTACGGCTACTTTGGAGACAGCCGTATCGTCGACGTGCACATGCGCAGGTTGCGGCTCAAGGTGGAGCGTGATCCGGCCAGCCCGCGGCATGTCGTCACGGCCAGAGGGCTGGGATATCGGCTGGTCCGTTGAGATGCTCCGCCTCGGAATCCGGGATCGAGTGGTGCTGGTGTTCGGCCTGCTGACGCTGGTTGTCTCGTTGCTGCTGACCTCAATCGTCTGGCTGCTCGTCTCTGACTACCTGCTGGATCAGCGCATCACTTCCGCGATCAGCGAAACCCGGCTCAACGCTGCCGTGCTGCAACAGGGGATCCTGGACAACGACGCTGACATTCCGCTCCTGCTGGAGGGTTTGTCTGCCGGTGGCCGGAGCGCGGCAATCGTCGTCTATGCCGGCGCCTGGTACGGAACTTCCCTTGGTCATGGCCCGACCAGCCTGCCGGTGGAGCTGACCAAGCAGGTCCGACACGGGATGGCCGTCTCGCAGCGAGTCAAGCTGTCCGGGGTCCCGTACGAGATCGTGGGCGTGCCGCTGGCCGGTGGCCAGCCCGGCCAGGATGCCGGTAACGCCTACTTTGAGCTGTATAGCCTGGCCGAGCTGAATCGCGCCTACCGGGTCCTGTCCGGCACCCTGGTCGGGGCTGTCGCCGCGATGGTGATCACCGGCCTGCTGGTCGGAAGAGCTGCCAGCCGCCGAGCGTTGCGCCCCCTGGCCGAGCTGACCACGGTCGGGGCCGCGGTGGCCCGCGGAGACCTGACGGCACGTTTAGACGCCGAAGATGATCCGGACTTGGGCGGCCTGGCCCGTTCCTTCAACCAAATGGCGGAATCACTGCAACGTCGGGTACACGCAGATGCCCGGTTCGCCGGTGACGTCAGCCATCAGCTGCGGACTCCACTCACCACCATGCTCACCTCGATGGAGCTGCTGCAGCATCGGCGCGACCGGCTACCGGCCGACATGGTTGAGCCGCTGGACCTGTTGGCCGAAGATCTATCCCGCTTCCGTCGGCTGGTGGTGGACCTGCTGGAGATTTCTCGTACCGACACTGCCAGCTTTGAATCCATCTCATCGCTGGCCACCACCCGCCAGCTGGAGACGGTGACGATCGGCGAGCTCGTCCGCCAAGCCGCTGATTCCGCCGCCGGCCGACCAGTGACGATCATCACCCCGGATGCGGCGACCATCACCATGCAGGCCGATAAGCGGCGGCTGGAGCAGGTGATTACCAATTTGGTGGAGAATGCCGAGGTTCATGGTGGCGGCTGTCACGCGGTTACGGTGCAGCCAGCACGCGGGGCAGCTATTGAGATCGTGGTGGACGACGCCGGCCCGGGCGTGCCACCGCAGAGCCGGGAACGGGTCTTCGAGCGGTTTGACCGGGAGGGAGGCGGCCCTGGCGTCGGGTTGGGTCTCGCCAGCGTCGCCGTGCAGGTGCACTGGCATGGCGGCACGGTGCGCATCACCGACCGGCCAGGTGGTGGTGCGCGCTTCCTAGTGGAACTGCCCGTCAGGAGAGCACCGGGTGAGACAAGTGCCCATTGACGAACCCGGACAGCGAAGGCGACCTGCGCTGAGCCGATCCCACCTGCGCGGCTGGCTGACCTGGACGATCATGCCCGGGCTGCTGATGGGCGGCTGTTCGGTCAGCAGCCAGAATCATCCGGCGCCGCTGCCACAGAGCACGGTCGCCAGGCCACAGAGCACGGTCGCCAGGCCACCGAGCGCTACCGGATCGACCGCGCCCGCTTCCCGCGTGATCGTCTTCCTGATTCGCGACGGCCGGCTGGTAGCTGTGCCCCGTACTCCGCCGACCGGGGTTGGTGTGCAACGAGCACTGGCGGCACTCCAGGCTGGGCTGAGCCCGGCCGAACGCAGCCAGGGATTGCACAATGCCATCCCAGCCGGAGACAAGGAGTGGGCGGTAACGATGAACGCGGGAGTGGTGCTGCTTCGGATCCCGGAGGGGATGGATCGACTGGGAACGGCGCAGCGGGTGCAGGCGATGGGTCAGCTGGTGTTCACGGCGATG
>JBBSQO010000339.1:0-3212 GCA_038244025.1 Propionibacteriales bacterium | reverse complement strand
CCTCAACGATGAGGAGGTCGGGCCCAAGCTGTTGCGCCCAATGTTGCGGGTACTCGGGATCAAACCAGACCCGGCGGCGGCCCCGGACGCGTGGAACCGGATAGAAGCGCATTTCGGCACCTATCTGCACTCATGACCCGGGACACAATGGTTGCGACGGCACAAGACACACTTGTTTTGGCAACACACAAGTTTGACCTTTTGACCCAGGACCGTCATCGGCCTTGACTCGTCCTCCGCCGAGGAACATGCTGGAGCCATCAGACGCAACGCAGAAGGGCGGCATCATGGCACCGAGCAAGGTTCACCTGCTCAAGACCGGGGTGATGGAGTGTGACCACACTTGGCTCCTGCTCAAGCCGGGTGTCACCATCACCAACCGGTCCAACCAGGCCAAACCGGCCCGCTGGGGGACCTGCCCGACCCATGCCGTACTGATCGAGCACCCCGACGGCCGGATCCTTTGGGATACCGGGGTGCCGCGGGACTGGGAGACCAGGTGGCAACCGACCGGCTTGCAGGAGTTCTTCCCTGTGCAAGAGGGCACCACCTACCTGGAGGACTCACTGGCATCGCTGGAGCTGACCACCGAGGACATCGATGTGCTGGTGCTCAGCCATCTGCACTTTGATCATGCGGCGAACGCGAAGCTGTTCGACAACGGCAAGACCCGGATCATCGTGAACCGGAACGAATACGAGGGTGCGCTCGGTATCGATGGACCGTTCAAGGGCGCCCATCTCAAGGTCGACTATGAGGGTATCGACTACGAGCTGGTCGACGGAGATGCGGAGATCGCCCCGGGCGTCAGCGTGATCTACACCCCCGGGCATACCTGGGGCACCATGTCGCTGCGGGTGGATCTGCCCGAGTCGGGGACCAAGATCTTCACCTCGGACGCCGTCTACATGTCCGACAGCTGGGGGCCGCCGCCGATCGGCGCCGCCATTGTCTGGGACAGCGTGCAATGGCTCGAGTCGGTGGAGAAGCTGCGCCGTATTGCCCAAGAGACCGACGCCGAGGTCATCTTCGGCCACGACGGCGTCCAGGCGGAGAAGCTCAACTTCGCCCCCGATGGATTCTTCAGCTGAGGAGCAGCCGTGACCCAGTATCTCCATGAGTCCGTCTTTACCTGGGGTGGAACGCCGCTGAAGTTCGGCGCAGGTGCCGCCGATGAGATCGGCAATGATCTGTCCCAGATGGGTGCCGAGCGGGTGTTGATCGTAACCGACCCGGGAATGGCGGCCAGCGGAGTGCCGCAGCGGGTGGCGGATGCCGCCAAGGCCGGCGGGCTGACGGTCGAGATCTTCGACCAGGTGCACATCGAGCCGACCGACAAGAGCATCCAAGAGGCCGTCGACTTCGCTTCGAAGTCTGAATGGGACGGGTTCATCGGCGTCGGCGGCGGGTCATCCATCGATACCGCCAAGGCCATCAACTTGATGACCACCTATCCGGCTGACCTGTACGACTACGTGAACAAGCCGATCGGGAAGGGCAAAGGGCCCGACGGGCCGCTGAAGCCACTGGTGGCGGTACCGACTACGTCCGGCACGGGGTCGGAGACCACCCCAGTCTGCATCATGGATCTGCTGGAACACAAGGTCAAGAGTGGCATCAGCGACCCGCGGTTGCGACCAACGATGGCCGTGATCGACCCTCTGCTGACGCTGTCCATGCCGCCAGGGGTCACCGCCGCCAGCGGGATGGATGTGCTGTGCCATGCGCTGGAGTCCTATACGGCCAAACCGTTCAGCTCCTTTGGACGCCACACTGCCGAGAGCCGGGTGGCCTACTGCGGCGCCAACCCGATCTCGGATGCCTGGTCCGAGCATGCTCTCCAACTGCTGGCCGGGTCCATCCGCCGGGCGGTGCTGAACGGCGGTGACCTGGACGCCCGGACCGACATGATGCTGGCTGCCACCTTCGCCGGGATGGGCTTCGGCAACGCCGGCGTGCACATCCCGCACGCCTGTGCCTACCCGATCGCAGGTCAGGTACGGGACTACCATCCCAGGGACTATCCGGAGGAGGAGGCGATGGTGCCACACGGTGAGTCAGTTCTGGTGACCGCACCGGCAGCCTTCCGCTTCACCTTCCCCACAAACCCGGAACGGCATCAGCAGGTCGCCAGGATCCTCTGCGGCGGCGCCGCCTTGGTGTCCGAGCCACGCGAACAGCTGCCGTCGGTACTGGCTGAGCTGATGCGTGACATCGGTACGCCGAACGGGATCGGCGAGATGGGCTACTCCGAGGGGGACATCGCTGATCTGGTGGACGGAACTCTCAAGCAGGAACGCCTGTTGATGATCGCCCCACGCAAACCGTCGGCTGAGGATCTGACGGCAATCTTCACCGACTCACTGCAGAACTGGTGAGGATCGTCGATGCCGATCTTCGACTACGCGTGTCGCTGTGGGCAACGGTTCGAGGCCCTGGTCTCGAGCGTGGACGGGCCGGTGCCATGCTGCCCGGACTGTGGCGGCCAAACGGTCCGGCTGCCGTCGGCTGCCCGGCTCGGTGGTCGGGCGGATCCTGGCCCCAGCCGGGAAGCAGCACCGAAGAGCTGGCAGGCAACCGGCCACGGCGACAAGGAGACGCTGCGGTACTGGCACACGCAGATGACCAGGCGGGAGAAGTTGGAGCAGAAGTATCCGGAGCTGGCCGGCGACCGCCGGCCCGTACTGGCCCACGAAGGCCGGTTCGCCACCCAGCCGCTGCGCGCCGGTGATCCGCTGCCGCCGTCAAAGGACGGTTGAGAACTCAAACCGATGGACGCCGCCAGCGTGATGGCTGCATGTTGACATATATGACATGCTGACCGAAGTTGACGCGGCGCTCTTCGCCACGCACGAGCCAGCGGCTGGATCGTCTCGGACTTGTCGCCAGGTCTCGATGGCGAGCGGTCACCGACCTGGCCTGACTTCGTGTTCGGCGTATTCTAGGCCTCGACCACGTTGACGAGGATGCGGTTACGGCACTCGGTGACCGGGGCTCTCGATCTTGGTACCGCTATGGGATACAGAGTCTGTGCCTGACGCGGCACGCGAAACACTGTGGTGGCCACCGACCTCAACTCACGCGCGCTGCAGCTGGCTGGTGTCACCTGCCTGCTCAACGATGTCGCTGTTGATCTTCGTCTGGGCAGCCTGCAGGAACCCGTAGCGGACGAGCGCTTCGACCTGATCGTGACCAACCCGCCCTAGGTAATG
>JBBSQO010000338.1:0-3213 GCA_038244025.1 Propionibacteriales bacterium | reverse complement strand
GAATGATCACCTTGGATGCCAGCGTAGTGATCGCGAACCTGTACCCCGCGCGACTCACACCACCGGGCGGCAACGGAGTACCTCCACGGATCGGCGGCCGAAAAGTTGGTCATCCACTCGTTGAACCTGGCCGAGGTACTCCCGGGTGGGCTTAGAGCCGGGCGCGGGTAGGAGATGCTCTCCGACCTTGAAGCGATGGGTATCCGGGTCGCCGATCAGCCGGCAGGTGAGCCACTCCGGCTGGCGACCCTGCGGACCGAGTCTGGTCTGAGACTGCGTGACCGCTGTTTGCTGGATGCTGCGCTGGGCAGCAATTCCATCCTGGTGACCTTCGACGATGCAATGGCCTCAGCGGCCAGACAGCTCGGGGTCACGGTCGCCCCCGGTATGAGAACAGAATGACGACTCGGCCGCGAAGCAGTCGGTCTCACCGGGTGGATGTCACCATTGGCGAGGCTGCCCGCGGTGCGACCCAGCGACTGCGCAGAGAAGCCTGATGCCCGGTGCCTCAGGCAGGTGGCTGGCCAGTCCACTCACTGCTGGCCGGGAGTGAAGCCGGTAAAGGTTGCGCCGCGGTAGCTGGCCAGGCGCTCCGCCTGCTCGGTCAGTGCTGCCTCGGCGACCGTCTCCCAGCTGTCGACGGCCAGCTGCAACTTCCTCCCCGAGGCACGCGGTCGCCAGGTGCCGGCGATCTTCCCGCCCCGCAGGACTGCGCCAGGGCGTCCGAGCATGACCCACAGCTGCTTGCGCCGTACGGGATCGGGCACCAGCAGCTCGCGGTCCCTGGCCTGCAGGAAAAGGTCGAACGGCGACAGCAGCCGGACCAGCCGCGGGTCGACGTGGGCATTCTCCAGGGTGCCAAGGTCGTCGGAGAGAATCCAGCGCTTCTCGCCCTCGACATCGACCTCGACGGAATCTTCGGGCCACCGGCTCTGCACGTCCTTGACCGGTGCGTCGAGGTAGCCGGCGACCAGCTTCGGCGTTGCTGGCCCGAGCAGATGGAGATAGGCCCGAACCACGTCGAGGGAGGGGAACGGCCGCCTGGCCGGACCCTTCCAGCCCTTGATCGGCTGCAGCACGGGTGGGGATGTGCCCAGTTGCAGCTCGAGTCCGGCCCGCAGTGCGGCAAGACGGAATGGCTGCTCGTAAGTGTGGATCGCGTCGCAGGGCCGGCAGTACCGCAGATACGGCTCACTCAGCCGGGCCGTGAGGGCGGCGGACATCTCACCCTTGACCGTAGGCGCACTGACGATGTCGCGCAGTTCGGTGGCAACCGAGTCCAGCGCATCACGGGAACTGATCCCCGCCGCCCGCAGGGGCTTGGCGGCGTCGAAGATCCGCTTGGTGGCATCCGCCTCGGAGAACGGCGTGGTCGCCGCCGCGACCGCGGCGATCTCCTTACGCCGGTAGAAGTGCGGAGCGCCGCGCAAGGTCCAGGCCAGCACCAGGGCATCCGCCAGGTGGCGGAGCGTGTCCGGATCTACGCCCCGGTTGGCCAGCGCCCAGCCGGCCCCGTCGGCGCCGGTATCTTGCACCCCGAGGTCCAGGATGTCCACGTCCGCCAGCTCGCGGCTCCCGCCGTCGAGTTGCTGAGTGTGCGTACGGTAGCGGAGCACCTGCTCTCGGTCGATCCTCATGCCCGATTGTCTACCACCCGCGGGCTCGTGAACGAGTCCACCACGAAGGGGAACGGCTCGGCTCGTGCAGGGAACGGGCAACAGCACCGCCGAGATTGCCCGTTGCCCCACCACCAGGAGGGCCTACTCATTGGCGCTTCACGGTGAGGGCGAGATAGACCAGTACCGGCAAACGGGGGCTGGCCAACTCCTGATCTTAACCAACTCCAGGTGGCGGGTGAACCTGCTCGGCCGTCCCGAGGTCGAGGTCACGCGGCACAGCAGCAGACGCTTGCTCGCCCGCGACGCTCTTCGTGGCGAGAACAGCAACCAGCCCATGACACGGTTGATAATCAAGAAGGGCGCCTTAGGTGGCTCCACCCCCGTGCACCGCGGGCCGTTGACTGTTGGACATAGCCGCATTCTCACGAAGGAGTTCGGACCTGACTGTTGAGCCGCGGCATCTCTCGGCGGTTAACCTTTGAGGAGTTGGCGCAATTGACGAGTCAGGGACCGGTAGCGTCGTAGGGGTCCGGGAAGGCAGACATGGCTGAGAAGTTCAAGGTCGGCGATCGGGTGAGGTGGAATTCCGAGGCTGGCCAAGTGAGTGGCCGGATCATCCAGGTCCACACTCACGACACGGAATTTAAGGGGCACACGCGGCGCTGTTCCGAGGATGATCCGCAATACGAGATCAAGAGCGAAAAGACCGAGCATGTTGCCATGCACAAGGGGTCGGCTCTGCGGAAGGCCAACTGACCCGACGACGTAAAACCGAGTCGATCGGTGAGCCTACCTGGCTCATTTTCTTGGCCCAAGTCGACAAGCATCGGCATCAGTCCGGATGCCTGCGGCCTCGTATCTCCGGCGTACCGTGTGGCCACGCCCCGTACGGATGAGTGAGCGGGTGCTGTGGATGCAGTGGACCCAGAGTCTCTGGCCCGGCTTTGGTGTCGGGTCCTCGATTTTGAGGTGATCGACCGGGAGAGTGGTTCCGTAGAGATCGGCCCCGCCCGGAGTCGGGTTCGGCGGCTGCAACCGAAGATCGTGTTCAACCCAACTGCTGATCCTCGACCACCGAAGCTGAGGATCCACCTCGGCGTGAACCCGGTGGGTACAACACAAGAGGAGGAGCTCGCGCGGCTCAGTGAGTTGGGCGCGCGGGATGGCGCGATGGGTCAGACCGGCGAGGGGTCCTGGTATGTGTTGCTGGACCCGGAAGGCAATGAGTTCTTCCTGCTGCGGGCGCCCCAGAGCGACTGGGGTGCTAGGTTCCTCCGGTTACGTTTTGGTTATCTATCGACCCCTTCGGTTGCTCAATAACCAAAACTTCAGAGTCGGCCTGAGAGTGGACCGCTGTTTCGGCACTCAGTGGTCACAGATGACAAGGTTCTTGGCTCAGGCGTGCAGTTCTCGACCGGTTTCCGCTGTTGGACATGGCCCCGTCCCGTGCTCCCAGTGCTCGTACAGCCCGAAGCTCTTGTACAGGCCGCGCTTGCCGGGTTCGGTGAGCAGGACGGCGCGGCGTTGGTTGGTGCGCCGGATCCAGCCAAGGTCCAGGAGCCGGTGGGTCAGGGCGCTGCCGAGCGGGCCAGCG
>JBBSQO010000337.1:0-3213 GCA_038244025.1 Propionibacteriales bacterium | reverse complement strand
GGAGATACCACGGCGGGACGGGCCCGCGCGCGCGGCGGACTTCGGCGCATGATTGTGCTGGACACGAATGTCGTGTCCGAACTTGTCAGACCGGCGCCGAGCCAGGCGGTGATCGAGTGGGTCGACCTGCACGACTCGGCTGATCTGGTGATCACCGCACTCACTGCCGCTGAAGTGCGAGCTGGCGTCGCCCTGCTCCGGCAGGGCCGCAGGAAACGGGATGCCGGGCTACGGATGGAGTCCTTGCTCACCGAGACGTTCGCCGGCTATGTGCTTGCCTTCGATATCGACTCCTCTGCCCACTATCCGGGCATCCTGGCGGTCCGCAGACGCGCCGGACGGCCGATCAGCGCCTTTGATGCACAGATGGCCTCGCCACAGGCCTGGTCTCCGTCAAGGGGATAGGACGCCCCGAAGGAGTCTTTCACCAAGGGCTGACCCCAGACCCGCGTACCGGACGACATTCCCTATCCGGTGGCGGAGCCGAGGGCGGCGATGGGTTGCGTGTTCGGGGTGCCCGAGCCATCCCGGCGACCGGTCGCTGACGGCAGCTCGACTGGGGTGCCGGAACCGGAGGCGGCCCAGGCCGGAGCGGCGCCGGCCCAGCCCAGCAGCAAGGTGTCCTCGTCCTTGAGGAATCGGTGGCAGCGCACCCCGGAGGTCGCGCGCCCCTTGGCCGGGTACTCCTCGAATGGCGTGACCTTGATGGTGCCGGCTTCGGTGCCGGGAAGTGCCGAGGACGACCCGGCAACGGTCACCACCACCGAGCCCTGGCTGGGTGCCACCCCGAAGAAGATCAGGCTGCCGCCGGTGCCGAGCTTGATCCCGGCCACCCCGCCAGCGCCCCGGCCCTGCGGGCGTACGGTGCTGGCGTCGAAGTGCAGCAAGTGCGCCTCATCGCTGATCAGCACCAGCTGAACATTCTCTTCGGTCAGCTCGACGGCACCCACCACCCGGTCACCCGGGTCCAGCCGGATGACCTCCCAGGAGTTCTTGTTGACCGGGTCTGGGGTGACCCGCTTGACCACGCCATGTGCCGTACCGAGTGCCAGCCCTAGCGAGTCCGAACTCAGCGTGGTCAGCGCCAGCGGGGCCTCGTCGCTGGGCAGGCTGATCAGCTCTGAGACATGGACCCCGCCCTGCAGGTTAGGCGCCTGCGCGGTGCCGGGCACCGTGGGCAGGTCCAGCGCGGTGCAGCGAACCAGCCGGCCGGCCGAGGTGACCACACCGAACTCGCCCCGGGCGGTGGTGGCAATCCGGGAGATGATCACATCGTGGTTGGCCCGAGATCCGCTGCTGGCCAGGGGATTCGGCGACCCAGCATGTGGCGACCCAGGATTCGCCGTTCCAAAATTCCCCGACAGGGGACCGGCATGGTCGGTGCGGGCCAGCAGCCCGGCTGAGGAGAGCAGCACCCAGCACGGATCATCGCTCACCTCCAGCGGGGCAGCGGTGGCGGCAATGCGACTGGCCGCCAGCAAGATTGTTCGCCGTGGGGTGCCATGCTGCTTGGCCATCTCGGCCAGCTCGGCCCCGACCAGGCTGCGCAGCTGGTCATCGCTGTTGACGATCTCGGTCAGCTCGGCAATGGTCGTCTGCAGCTGGGACCGTTCGGACTCCAGCTCAATCCGGCTGAACTTGGTCAGCCGGCGTAGCTGCATGTCGAGGATGTAGTTCGCCTGGGTCTCGGTCAGCTCGAACACCTCGATCAACCGAACCCGAGCCCGGGCCGCATCGTCGGAGCCGCGGATGATGGCGATCACGTCGTCGATGTCGACGATGGCGATCAGCAGACCCTCGACCAGGTGCAGCCGGTCCATCGCCTTCGCGAGCGCGAACTTCGTCCGGCGCAGGGCGACGTCCAGCCGGTGCTCCAGGTAGACCGTCAGCATCTCCGGCAGCGACAGGGTCCGCGGCTGCCCATCGACCAGCGCGACCGCGTTGATGGAGAAGGAGTCCTCCAGCTTGGTCTGCCTGAACAGCTGCTCCAGCAGGGCATCGGGGTTGAAGCCGTTCTTCACCTCGATCACTAGCCGGGTCCCGTTGGCCAGGTCGGTCAGGTCCTTCACATCGGAGATGCCCTGCAGCTTCTTGGTGCCGACCAGCGTCTTGATCTGCTCGATCACCTTCTCCGGGCCGACCGTGTACGGCAGCTGGGTGACCACAATTCCCTTGCGTCGTTGGGTGACCTGCTCGACCCGGGCGGTGGCGCGGATCCGAAACGGTCCCCGGCCCGTTTCGTAGGCCTCCTTGATCCCGTCCAGGCCGATGATCCTTCCCCCCGTGGGCAGGTCCGGTCCCGGGATGAACCGCATCAGGGTGGCCAGGTCGGCTTTGGGGTGTTTGAGCAGGTGCCGCAGTGCCTGCACCACCTCGACCAGGTTGTGGGGCGGGATGTTGGTGGCCATCCCGACGGCGATGCCGGAGGCACCGTTGACCAGCAGGTTGGGGATGGCCGCCGGTAGCACCACCGGCTCGGTGCCCTTGCCGTCGTAGCTGGGCTTGAAGTCGACCGTGTCCTGGTCGATCCCGCTGGTCATGGTCAGTGCGGCGGGTGCCATCCGGCATTCGGTGTAGCGCATCGCCGCCGGGCCGGCGTCCAGGGAGCCGAAGTTACCGTGCCCATCCACCAGCGGCAGCCGCATGCTCCACGGTTGGGCGGTCCTCACCAACGCGTCGTAGATGGCGGTGTCCCCGTGCGGGTGCAGCTTGCCCATCACGTCGCCGACGACGCGGGCACACTTGACGTGGCCGCGGTCGGGACGGATGCCCATCTCGCTCATCGAGTAGAGGATCCGTCGCTGGACCGGTTTCAGCCCGTCCCGGGCGTCGGGCAGGGCCCGGGCGTAGATGACCGAGTAGGCATACTCCAGAAAACTGGTCTCCATCTCCGACGAGACGTCCACATCGACGATGTGCTCGGTGAAGTCATCACCGGTTGGCGTACTGGTCTTCTTGGGTGCCATCTGCTGCTCAAGCTCCTGATGCCTCGGGTACCGCAGTCATTGTCGCCTCATGCTGACCCGTCACATCCTCACCGACACGCCGCAGAAAGTCGTGAGAATGTGACGGGTCGGCCGGGTTCAGAGGTCGAAGTCGGAGGAGAAGAACTCGGCCGCGCGGCGCTCGGCGGTGCTGGAGACGTTCCGACCGAGCTCGGCATCACGCAGCTCGACCCGGCGGATCTTGCCGCTGATGGTCTTGGGCAGCTCG
>JBBSQO010000336.1:0-3222 GCA_038244025.1 Propionibacteriales bacterium | reverse complement strand
TTGGTGAGAATGTGACGGGTCGGCAAGTCTTCGTACCAATGAAAGGGCTGACGTGCAGTCGATAGCTGATCTTGGAGACCTGCGGGGCCGGCGGGTGCTGATCCGGTGTGACCTGAACGTGCCGCTGGATGGTGACCGGATCACCGACGACGGCCGGATCCGGGCCTCGCTGCCGACGCTCAACCAGCTGCGTGCGGCCGGTGCCAAGGTGATCGTGCTGGCCCACCTCGGTCGGCCCAAGGGAGAGGTGAAGCCGGAGTTCTCCCTAGCCCCGGCGGCGAAGCGGCTGTCCGAGCTGCTCGACGCCGAGGTCACGCTGGCCGAGGATGTGGTCGGCCCATCGGCGCAGCAGCTCACCGCCACGCTCGGCGATGGCGAGGTCGCGATGTGCGAGAACGTACGGTTTGAGCCGGGCGAGGAGTCCAAGGACGAGACCGAGCGGGGCGAGCTGGCCGACCAGTACGCGGCGCTGGGTGACTTCTTTGTCTCCGACGGCTTTGGCGTGGTGCACCGCAAGCAGGCCTCGGTGTACGACCTGGCGAAGCGGCTGCCCAGTGCGGCCGGCTCGCTGGTCAAGGCCGAGGTCGAGGTGCTGAAACAGCTTACCGAGCAGCCAAGGAAGCCCTATGTGGTGGTGCTGGGTGGCGCGAAGGTCTCCGACAAGCTGGCTGTCATCTCCCACCTGATCCAGCTGGCCGACAAGCTGGTGATCGGCGGCGGGATGGTGTTCACTTTCCTGGCGGCGCAGGGCTTCGAAGTCGGCAAGAGCCTGCTGGAGGAGGACCAGATCGGGGCAGTCAAGGGCTATCTCAACGAGGCTGCCTCCGGGGGGAAGGAGATCGTGCTGCCGTCCGACATCATCGTTGCCCCCGAGGTCAAGGCCGACGCGCCGGCCACCGTGGTCTCGGCCGATGCCATGCCGGCGGACCAGATCGGCCTGGACATCGGCCCGGAGTCGGCCACGGTCTTCGCCGCCGTGATCAGCTCGGCCCACACCGTGTTCTGGAACGGACCGATGGGGGTGGCCGAGATGGAGCAGTTCGCCGGCGGCACTCGGGCGGTCGCCCAGGCCCTGACCGAGGTCGACGGTCTGTCCGTGGTCGGTGGCGGGGACTCGGCCGCGGCCGTACGAGATCTCGGCTTCGCCGACGACGCCTTCTCACACATCTCGACCGGCGGCGGTGCCAGCCTGGAATACCTGGAGGGCAAACAGCTGCCCGGTCTGCAAGCGCTCGAAGAGTCCGCCTCCGACACCCAGGAGTCCTGATCATGGCTGCCAAGAAGGCCGACAAGTCCCTGCCCGACCGCAAGCCCCTGATGGTCGGCAACTGGAAGATGAACCTCAACCATGTCGAGGCCGTCGGGCTGGTGCAGAAAATTGCCTGGACGTTGGACGACAAGAGGCATGACCCGGACCGGTCCGAGGTCGTGGTGCTGCCGCCGTTCACCGATCTGCGTACCGTACAGACGATGGTCGAGGGGGACAGGTTGTCGCTGGGCTACGGCGCCCAGGACGTGTCGAGCGAGGATAAGGGCGCCTTCACCGGCGAGATCTCGGCCAGCATGCTGGCCAAGCTGAACTGCGGTTACGTCACCGTCGGTCATTCCGAACGACGGCGGTACCACGCCGAGGACGATGCGCTGGTGAACGCCAAGGCGGCGAAGGCCCTCGGGGCCAAGATCACCCCGATCATCTGCGTCGGTGAGGGACTGGATGTCCGCAAGGAGGGTGGCCAGGTGGCGTACACGCTGGCGCAGGTGGATGGCGCCCTGAGCGGCCTGACGGCCGAACAGGTCGCGGCTGTGGTCATTGCCTACGAACCGGTCTGGGCCATCGGCACCGGCGAGGTCGCCACCCCTGCGGACGCCCAGCAGGTGTGCGGAGCGATCCGGACCCGGCTCACGGAGTCGCATGGCCTCCACGTGGCCGAGCAGGTCCGCATCCTTTACGGCGGCTCAGTCAAGAGCAACAATGTCACCCAGATCATGGCTCAGCCCGATGTCGATGGCTGCCTGGTCGGCGGTGCCAGTCTGCAGGTCGACGAGTTCTCCGCCATTGCCCGCTTCTACGACCTACCGGTGATCGATAACTGAGATGGTTCTCTTGGCGGGTTCTTAGTTTTCGTCGTCGGTGAGTTAGGCTGTCGTCCGTGATTTTGGTGCCCATGATGTCAACGCCGATCCTGGCGTTCTCGATCCTTCTGGTGATAACTAGCGTTGCGCTGGCTCTGTTCATTTTGATGCACAAGTCCAGCGGCGGCGGCCTGTCCGACCTGTTCGGCGGCGGCATGTCCACCTCGTTCGGTGGCACCTCGATCGCAGAGAAGAACCTGGATCGGCTGACGATCATTGTTGCCGTGGTGTGGACCGCCTGCATCATCGCCCTCGGCCTGCTCTACAGCATGCAGGCCTGAACAACACCCCAGGCGAAGCAGACCGAGCAACAAGCGGACCGAGGAACAAGCAGACCGAGGAACAAGCAGACCGAGGAACAAGCAGACCGAGCAGTACGAGACAAAGCAGAGTCGACGATAGGAGAATCGTGGCTGGTGGAAGTGCCATTCGTGGCAGCCGGGTCGGCGCAGGGCCGATGGGCGAGGCCGAGCGCGGTGACTCAGCTCCGCGGATGTACGTGTCTTACTACTGCTCCGGTGGGCACGAGACCCGGCCGGCCTTTGCCGCCGACGCGCAGGTCCCCGAATCCTGGGACTGCCCACGCTGCGGCATGCCGGCCAACCTGGACTCCACCAACCCGCCACCGCCACCGAAGACCACGCCGTACAAGACGCACCTGGCCTATGTGAAGGAGCGCCGCAGTGACAAGGAAGCGGACGCCATCCTGACCGAGGCGCTGCAGGCACTCCGCGCCCGGCGGGCGCGTGGCGACGTCATCTACTGAGACCCCAGGTCGGGGCTCAGCTCAACGGACGGGTCCGCGGTCTCGACCAGCGAGCGGCTCAGCCGACGTCGGCGTGCCGGGGAACGGCGTCAACCTCTCCGGTCACCTGCCTCCCGGCATGATGCGGACGGACCAAACTGGAGGGCCACTAGGCTAGGTCGCCGCGAGGTCGATGGCCAGCGCCGGCACCAGCAGGCTTCGTACCACCACGGTGTCCAGCAGGACGCCAAAGGCAACGATGAAGGCGTGGGGGGCAGGAACAGGATCGGCAGGATTGCCAGCGCAGCGAACGTGGCCGCCAGCACGATGCCGGCACTGGTGAT
>JBBSQO010000335.1:0-3231 GCA_038244025.1 Propionibacteriales bacterium | reverse complement strand
GGTGAACTCCTTGCCTATGGTGGAGTCGAGCTCAAGACACGCCAGCAACATGGCCGCGACGTCGTCCCGGGGAATCTCGCGCGGCGTGGCGGTCGGATCCGTCGTCACCATCGCGGTGCCGATCTCGTCGATCAAGGTGCCGGGCTTCACGATGGTCCAGTCGAGGTCGCGCCGGCGCAGGTTCTCATCGGCGTCACGCTTCGCCCGCAGATAGACCTGGAAGACGTCGTCACTGGCTGGGTCGGCTTGCTCGGCCCCCATGGCGGAGACCATCAGGTAGCGGCGCACTCCGGCCCGTTCCGCGGCATCGGCGAGCAGTACGGCGGCATCCCGGTCGACCGTCTCCTTGCGAGCGGCGCCACTGTTGGGACCGCCACCGGCCGCGAAGACCACGGCGTCTGCTCCCTCGATGGCCTCGGCCACCGCAGCTATCTCGGCCTGCTCCAGGTCCAGCACCACCGCCTGGGCGCCGACATCGTCCAGATCGGCGACCTGGTCGGGATTGCGGACCAGGCCGATCGCCTCATGACCAGACTCGGCCAGCAACCGCTCCAGGCGGAGTGCGATCTGGCCGTGTCCACCGGCAATGACGATACGCATGGACTCTCCCTCACTTGTGATCTTGCTGGATGATGGTGATGCTATCCGGGGTACGTCAACGTACAGACTCACGGCAAGTGCTACTTATGTGCGACACTTGAGGCATGAAGACCATCAGCCAACGCGAGCTGCGCAACCAGTCCGCCGAAATTCTGCGCGGACTGCAACGTGGGGAATCCTACCGGCTGACCAACCGGGGGAAACCGGTCGGCGCAGTGGTGCCTCTCCCGGCCACACCGTACGAGGAGCTGTTGCTACGACCCGGTACCCAGGACATGTCCTTCGGAGATAACGATCGCATTATCCGCGATGAAGCCGTGGCCGATGTGCTCAACGATCTCCGGGCTGAGGGGTGATCACTCTCCTCGACACCTCGGCGCTGGGCAAGCTGCTGATCGAGGAGCAGGAGTCGGCTGCCTTACGGGCTTATCTGAAGGACGTGGCCGACGGCGGCGAAGTCCTGTGCATCTCGTCCTTGGCGGTGGCCGAGCTGAGACGCCTGGCCATCCGGCTGGACATCGGGTTGGGGGAAGCTCAATCAGTCGTCGAGCGCTTCGGTGTCGTCCGGCTCACCGAGGCGATACTGCACCAGGCCGGCACCTTCCCGCAGCGACATCTACGGACCCTTGATGCGCTGCAGATCGCGACCGCGATCGCGGTCGAAGCAGGCTCCGTGATCACCTATGATGCGCGGCAAGCGGCCGCGGCCCGGGATCAGGGACTGCTGGTGGCGGCGCCGCGGTTGCGGTAGGGCCCAAAGCTTCGCAGGCAGGAGTCGGGCCGGAACGTTGGCCTTATGGGTCCTGCAGGCCGTCACGGCCACCCGCGTTCCTGATGGCGGCAGCGGCCAGGCCGTAGACCCACGCCTCGCCGGAGTAGTACCTCTGGGCGAAGGCCGCGCAGGCCATCACGAGGACCGGCACCAGGATTGGGTCAGATAGTTGTGCTGACCGACCACAGCACAGCGGCGATCCCGAAGAAGACCGGCGGCAGGGTCAGCAACGACAACCACCAGGAGGTGATGAACGCTCGTCGCGCCGGCGGCAGGTCCAGCGGGTGCACCAGTGGTTGTACGGCCACAGCTGGCAGCTCGACTGCTTCTTCAATCGTCTTCATGACTGTCTCCAAGGAACTCGTTCGAGATAGGGAGATCGCAGGCCGCTCCGGGCAATCTCGTACACCTTCTGGCGGGAGACTCCCAGCTCGGCAGCGACCGTGACGGCGCTGAAGTCCTCCAACAACTGATCAACAGCGACGGAGCGGACCCCGGAGGCCCGCGAGTTCAGCTGAGCGGCGAAGGCACTGACCTCGGATGCATCCGACCAGAACACTGTCAACCCGGGGCGACACTTTATCAGCTCCAGATGACGGTTCAGGCGACCAAAACAGTCGCCGACCAGGATCGCCGGCCGTTCCCTAGGCCGCAGCCAGCATCCGCTCAGGGTCGCTAAGGAAAACCCTCCGTCTTGCTGGCTGTGAGAGAGTAGAAATCGTCCTTGCCGTTTTGGGGTGGTCCAGGCCCGACCGATATGTTGGACATCGTCTGTCAGGCTCCACCAGGAGGATTTTCATGAGCGGTAATGCGACCTATCGACTCGACAACACCGCGATCGTGTCGGTCTGCGCCGTCGAGGCTCCCATCGTGATGACCTCGGCCGCATTCGACGACCGACTGGCCGAGACCTACCAGCGGGTCGGGATGACCCGGGGCAAGCTGGAGGAGCTGGCCGGCGTCCAGGAGCGCCGGTGGTGGCCCGAGGACGTGAGCTTCACCGACGCCGCCGCGATGGCCGGCGCGAAGGCGCTGGCCGAAGCCGGGGTCGCTCCCGAGCAGGTCGGGCTGATGATCAACACTTCCGTCTCCCGTGCCTACCTGGAACCCTCCTCCGCGGTCGCCGTGCACCACCAGCTCGGGCTGCCGACCAGCTGCCTGAACTTCGACCTCGCCAACGCCTGCCTGGGCTTCGTCAACGGCATCCAGCTGGCCGGCACCATGATCGACGCCGGCCAGATCGACTTCGCCCTGCTGGTGGACGCCGAAGGTACCCGGCACACCCAGGAGGTCACCCTGCAACGACTGTCCTCCCCGGACGCCACCGCGGCAGACATCCGCTCCCAGTTCGCTACCTTGACGCTGGGCTCCGGTGCGGCCGCCATGGTGCTGGGCCGGGCCGACCGGCAGCCCGGAGGTCACCGGGTGATCGGCGGTACCAGCCGGGCCGGGACCGAGCATCATGATCTCTGCGTCGGCGATCTGGAGTGGATGCGTACCGACACCAAACGGCTGTTCGAAGCCGGCCTCGCGCTTGCCGTCGACACCTGGAGAGGAGCCGAGGCCGACTTCGACTGGGCCGAGATGGACTACTACGTGGCTCACCAGACCTCCAAGGTGCATGTCCAGGGGATCTGCGCATCGCTGGGGCTGGATGTGGAGCGCTTCCCGCTGACGCTGCCGCAGTTCGGCAACATGGGGCCGGCCGCCGTGCCGTTCACCCTGGCCAGCCAGGTCGACCGGCTGGAGGCCGGAGACCGGGTGCTGCTCCTCGGCATCGGTTCGGGGCTGAACACGTCCTACGCCGAGATCACCTGGTGACGCCAGATCCCCAGCAGCGGGTCAGGTGTCCCGGAGTT
>JBBSQO010000334.1:0-3232 GCA_038244025.1 Propionibacteriales bacterium | reverse complement strand
TGGGTGTAGCCCTGCCAGCGGACGTACTCGACCAGCTGATGGGCCAGCTCCAGGTAGCTCAGTCCTTGCCGCCAGGAGCCCAGATGCACCTCATAGGCGCTCATCGCCTCCGCGTACGGTTTCGCCTCGCCGCGAAACCACAGCCAGTCATCGTCGCCCCAGCTGTACTGGCTCTCATAAACGATCGAGGCCGTATGCGGGGCCGACTCGCAGAACCGGGCAAAGGGATCCGCCTTCAGCCGCCAGACCCCGTCGACACCGCAGACCTCGAACTTGTACAACGTTCCGGTGCCGACTCCCTCAACGAACAGTGCCCAGACGCCCGAATCCGGCACCCGGTGCATTGGGCTGGACTCGCCGTCCCACCAGTTGAAGTCCCCGGCCAGCCGGACCGCCTGGGCATTGGGCGCCCAGACCGAGAACCGGGTGCCGCGCACCGGTCCGCGCTCGGAGTCGGCAATGGTCATCTCACTCGCGCCCAGCCGGCGCCAGGACTCGGCGTCGTGGCCGGAGTGAAAACCGGTCAGGTCAAGCCCGGTCAGGCCACCGGTCGGATCGAATGCCATCTAGGACTCCTCATGTTGGTCAACAGGGTCTGGTGCCGCGACCAGTCTGGCTATGGCGGCAAGCGGAATGGGAACCCAGTCGGGTCTGTTGCGGGTCTCGTACACCACCTCATAGATGGCCTTGTCCGCCTCGTAGGCCCGCAGGATATCGGTGCTGTGGCGGTCCAGGGCGCCACCGTAGCCGGTCAGGAAGGCCCCCCGGCAGTCCTGTGCCCAGTGCTCGGCGTGGCCGGAAGGCTGGTTGGCGGCGGCATAGTCGAAGGACCGGAGCATGCCGGCAACGTCGCGGAAGACGCTGTCCGGCTCGGACCGCTCGGCCAGCGTCTTGGCCGGTTCGCCCTCGAAGTCGATGATCTTCCAGCCGGTCGGGGTATGCAGGGTCTGGCCAAGGTGGAAGTCGCCGTGCAGACGCTGGACGGCCAGCTGGGTGCCAGCCAGCGCCTCGAAGCAGTCCCGCAGGGCCGGTCGGTACGGTTCCAGCTCGGCTGCGATCCGGATCGCGGCGTCCAGCCGGTCCGACATGATGGTCGCGGCGGGAGAACCATCGACCGTACGGCTGTCGAAGCTGCGCCGCAGGGCTTGGTGCACATGTCGCAGCGCCCGGCCCAGCTCGGCTGCCGGGCCGCTGAAGTCGACACCGTCGTGGCAGGCTCCCAGTGCTTCAGCCCAGCCGTCCCGGGCATCGTGCAGTTGTTCGACCAGCATGCCAAGGTCCGCGTGCTGCACCGTCGACGAGCCGGCCGGCCGCCAGGATCCCTCCAGCCAGCCGAACAGCCGGGCCGCTTCACTGGTCTCCTCAGCGCCGAGGACCTGATGCACCTCGATGTCGAGGTTGCGGCCGATCTCCAGCCGGCGGAACAGCTTGAGCATCGCCACATCGGCGAACATCACCGAGGTATTGCTCTGCTGTCCGGTGAAAACGCCCGGTTCGAGATCTGCGGACAGGCCGTCGGCCGTCAGCAGCCGGCATTGGATGGCCCCGGTACTGCAGTCCGCCGTGATCGAGTCGATCATGGCGGACAAGATCAGTTTCATGGCGCCCGGATCGCGGCTCGCGTCATGGGCGATGACCGAACCGAGCTCGGGATGGTCCACCGGCCCCAGCACGGCTTGCCGCTCAAACTGGTCCGGCGGGCGGTAGGAGAGGGCCAGCTGGTAGAACTCGGCGGCACTGTCGGAGTCGTCGAACTCGACCTCGGCGATCTCCATCCGTACGGCTGGCCAGCTACCGGGACTGCTCAGCCAGGGGAGCGGGGTGATCGAGACTAGTCGTGCCGGGCGGCCCTTGCCGCCGAACCAGCGGGCCGATGTGAGGTGGCGCCACAGCAGCTCAGACATGGCCGGCTCCAGCCACGGCTGCGCCGGACTCCAGTCCGTCCAGCTCGCTGACCGGATCGGCGTCGGGACGTTCCAGCAACAACCAGAAGAAGCCGTGACCGGCCACCGTCAGCTCGTACGGCTGCGCAGTGATCACCTCGTGGTCACGCCGTCCGGCCAGGTCGTCCGGCACGATACCGGCGAACCGGGACAGGTCCAGCTCGATCGTCTGGTGGACGGGCGACAGGTTGTTGACGCACAGCACCGACTGGTTGCCCTGCTCCCGCAGGAAGGAGAAGACGGACTCGTTGTGCCCGCCCAGGTCGGTGAAGCTGCCCAGGCCGAACAACGGATGGTTCCGGCGGATCACCAGCAGCGACCGGATCCACTGCAACAAGGAACCCGGGTCCAGCATCTGGTCCTCGACATTGACCGCGGTCTGACCATAGTTGGGATCGACGATCAGCGGCAGGAAGAAGTCATCCTCCTCGGCGATGGAAAACCCGCCGCCCGGCTCGTTCTGCCACTGCATCGGTGTCCGAACACCATCACGGTCGTGCAGCCAGATGTTGTCGCCCATGCCAATCTCGTCGCCGTAGTACAGCACCGGGGAACCGGGGAGTGCCAGCAGCATGGCATGCAACAGGTGAATGCGACTCGTGTCGCCTTCCACCAGCGGCGAGAGGCGGCGCCGGATGCCGATGTTGGCAACCATCCGCGGGTCTGGAGCGTACTCAGACCACATGTAGTCACGGTCGGTGTCGCTGACCATCTCCAACGTGAGCTCGTCGTGGTTACGCAGGAAGGTGCCCCACTGGCAGCCGGCCGGGATCTCGGGCGTCTGGGCCAGGATGTCGGAAATGCACATCCTGGACCCCTGTCGCAATCCCATATACAGCCGGGGCATTACCGGGAAATGGAAAGCCATCTGACACTCGTCACCGTCACCGAAGTACTCGACCACGTCCTTCGGCCACTGGTTAGCCTCGCAGAGCAACACCGTGCCGGGATAGTGCTGATCAATCTCGGCCCGGACCCGCTTGAGGATTTCGTGAGTCTTCGACAAGTTCTCGCAGTTGGTCCCCTCCTCTTCGAAGAGGTAGGGGACCGCATCCAGCCGGAACCCGTCGAGCCCGAGGTCGAGCCAGAACCGGAAGGCTTTCAAAATCTCGTCCAGCACCCGGGGATTGTCAAAATTTAGATCAGGTTGGTGAGAATAGAACCGATGCCAAAAGTACTGGCCGCGCGTCTCGTCGAAGGTCCAGTTCGAGCTTTCGGAGTCGACAAAGATGATCCGGGCATCGGAATAGGGCTCGTCGGTGTCGGACCAGACATAGAAATCCCCGTAC
>JBBSQO010000333.1:0-3242 GCA_038244025.1 Propionibacteriales bacterium | reverse complement strand
GGCCAGCGTGACCGGCTCCGGCTGGCCCTGAAGGATGGCCAGCAACGACGCCCGAGAGGTCGACAGCGGGGGGGCGGCGGGTCGGGACCGGACCGTCGGCTTCGGCCCAAAGCCCGGCCGAATGCTGAGCGGCCTCAAATTCTTTTCCACGGAAACAGTGTAATAAAAAGAGCGTGAACCGCCTAACGAGGTGGCTCAGCGCCAAGCGGCCGAGCGATCCTCAAACTCCACCGATGCCAAGGTGGCCAGAGCGCCAGCGGTCGGCAACCGCACCCCAGTCACTAGGGTTGCTGGGTGACCCAACAGCCCGGCCTGCCGCTGGCCATCGCGCTCGGTGTCCTGCTGATCCTAGCTGTGGTTGCCTCCTGGTGGGGCCGGCTCCGGCTGGAACGAAGCCTCGCCACCGCAGCAGTGCGGGCCGTCGTCCAGCTGGGCGCAGTATCGCTGATCATTGCCGCCGTGCTCGGCAGCATCGGCTGGTCGCTCGTCTTTGTGCTGTTCATGTACTCGGTGGCGGTCTTCACCTCCGCGCGGCGAATCGAAGCGGGCCGCGCCTGGCCCTGGGTGGCGATGGCGGTGGCAGGCGGCATTGTCCCGGTGCTCGCGGTGATCTTCCTGTCCGGCGCGGTTCCGTTCAACGGTCCCTCGATCGTGCCGATGGCCGGCATCATCATCGGCGGCACCATGAACGGTCACTCGCTGGCCGGCCGGAAGGCGTTTGCCGCGCTTCGGGATGAGCGGGGCGGGTACGAGGCCGCGCTGTCGATCGGCCTGATGCGACCCGACGCCACCTCCGAGGTGGTTGCCCGGCACCTGCCCGAGGCGCTGGTTCCGGCCATGGACCAGACCCGCACGGTCGGCCTCGTCACCCTGCCGGGTGCCTTTGTCGGCGTCCTGCTCGGCGGCGGCAGTCCGCTGCAGGCGGGTGCCGCGCAGGTGCTGGTCCTGATCGGGTTGCTGGCCGCGGAAACCATCACGGTGGTGGTCGCGCACCAGCTGATCCGGCATGGGCGGCTGCTGCCGACCGATCTGCGGGAGTCCCTGCCGGCCTGAGGTGTTGGCCCCGAGCTGTTGTCCGAACTTGTTGTTCCGAGCTTGTTGCCCTCGAGCTGTTTGTCTCAGTCGCTGACCGCGCGCGCCTCGAACAGCACGGCCTGGTCCGGGAACAGCAGCGGCGCCTGGACACCGGCCTGAGCGAGAACAGCACCCGGAAAGACCAACTCGTCTGCGTCCTGCCACCACGGCGCCGGCGTCAGCCCGGCTGGCGGCGTCCCGATGATCACCGGCGTGAGGAGGTAGCGCCGCTGGTGATCCAGTCCCGGCAGCCGGATCCGGCCTCGGGGCGAGACCTCGGAGCGTCCGAGGACGGCGAGGGAGTAGAGGCCCGCGACTGGTCGTGGGCCACCACCCCGTGTAGCCAGGCCGTCTGGTCGGGATGATCACCCCTCACTAGAGTGCCGTTCAGCAGCAGCGACCGGTTGGCCTGGTACCAGCCGATCCACTGCCGCAGGTCCGCCAAACTCCATCCCCAGACCTCGCACCGTGTTGACCAGCGGATGCAGCCCGTCCGGCCAGACCTCGGCCGAGACCGTCCAGTCCCCCAGCCCCGAGGTGTCGTCCCGCCGGGAGGAGAACCAGCCGTCGTCGAGCACATAGCGTTCCACGCCCAGCTCGGCGGCCCGCTCGGCAAGATCAACCAGCCGGTCCAGATCATGATCAAAGTGGACGGCTTCCCAGACGTTCAGGGTGACCGGGCGCTGCGGGCACGGATGCTGCGGCCGAGACCTCAGATAGGTGTGGAAACGTCGCGCCACCTGATCCAGGCCGACGCCATAGCTGCCGTAGATCCATGGGCTCTGATAGCTCTCGCCTTCGGCTAGACGTACCTCGCCGGGTAGCAGCAGCTCTCCGCCGCCGAGCACCTGCTTGCCGGTGGAAAGCCGTTCGGCATAGTGGGTGTGGTTGCCGCTCCATCCGGTGTGCACCGACCAGACTTCTCCCTGACCAAAGGAAAAGCCCGGTGTCCCGACGTGCAGCACGGTGGCCGCGTCAGCCCCGGTGCGCCCGTGCCGGCCGTGAGCTCCACCGTCAGCGCGAGGCCAAGGTTGAGATCCTGATCACCGGCCTCGACCTGTACGATCGACGCTCCGGCCGAGACAAAACCGCCGGGCTGGATCTCGTGCCCATCAAGGCGAATCTGCCGCACCTGCCAGCGAGGCGACCACCCCTTGCCCGCCCTTGAGCCACTGACCCCCGGGCGTCCCATCCAGCCGGTGTGCTGACCGGGGAGCAGCGAGGGCCCAACCGTCTCTGTCGAAAGGTTTCCGGTTGCCGGCGCCACGAACGCCAGTGCCGCGGCATCAAAATCTGCCGGACTCAACTCCCCCAAATCTGCACCCCAGTGGATGATCTCGGGAAGTCGCCCATCGTGGAACCTCAGTAGTACCGAAGTTCCGTCCGCCCGGAACACGGCACGTGCATCAGGCGAGGCCGACGAAACAGGTTTGGGTGGTTCTCGGATCATAGCCGGCCAGCCCATTTGAACACTCGTTATCAACGGACAGTTTGGAGGGTCTCGCTTCATGGGGAGCAGAAGAACCCATCCCGAGAGACGTTCTATTGGATCCATGGATTATGCGGCAGAGGTTGATGGCGCACACCCTCGGGTCACTCTGCGAAATCGCCCTGTGGGTGGTGGGCTCCTTTGCGGGCCCGGCTCGCGGCGACATTTCCTCCCAGGCTGATGAGATAGGGCGTTCTGTGTGTAAATCCGTTCGTAGTTGAAGCGCCGAAGTGCGGCGAGCGCCTCGGCCTCGGTGGCCGCCATGCCGACCTCGCCGTACGTCGTCATGGTCCGCACCACGGCCCGGACGAAGGTGCCGATCTGCTGCTGCCGGGTATGGCCGCAAACCGCCGCTACGGCGGCCGGAACCTCATCCAAGGAGAGGATGCCGCTCCGGATGGCGTCCTCACCCTGCGCGTCGCCGACACCCTACCCGCCGACCAGGCTGCCGAGGCCACTCTCGGCTGGAGGAAGGCGGACTTCGCGGGCGCCTCGTGCTGACGTTCTAACGGTCGCCTGGTGACTCGGCGCGGCGCCTCACCCTGCCTTTGACAAAAACCCACTCCAAGTCAGTCGTACGGGTCGTACGGGTTGTCAGAAGGCCGCAAGATGGTATCGATCGTCCGGTTGTGACTGTTGATCATGTCCTGCACCATCTTCCGGTACTCCGGATCGCTCT
>JBBSQO010000332.1:0-3259 GCA_038244025.1 Propionibacteriales bacterium | reverse complement strand
GGCATCCTTGACTACCTCGCGACCGTGCTGCAGCAACCGCCAGGTCAGGGCCACGCCCAGCACCAGCGTCCCCAGCAGCGCAATCACGAACAGGATCAGGGAAGGAAGCGACCAGCCCATCAGGGTGCAGCCACTGGAGACGATCCCGGTGGCCATCACAAAAGCGAAGGCGCCGGGGGGCAACGCGCGCACCACGGCACCGATGGGCTGCTTCATGCTGCGACATTAACTCCCTGTCACGGACTCTGTGACATTAATGCCCAGCAGAGACGCTGTCAGGTCCATGAATGGCCGATCAGCGGGAGAACAATGTTCCGGACACCGTGGTGGTGAAGTTGTGCAGGGAATGCGGCAGGTCCTGCAGGTCCCAGTTCGCCGGTCCGTGGAACCAGTCCAGCTCGGTCGGGTCTGGGTCGTCGTCCAGATCGGTGGCCACGATCGCGTCCAGCCACCGGTCCAGCCCGCCGAGCACGACCGCGTACGGCAACACCTCCGACAGCTCATGTAGCTCCTTGCCCGGCGGCATCTGGTTGGTCGGCTGCGTGATGAGATCGCTCCGCAGTGCGTCAAGCCCGGCCAGCAGTGCGGCGCCCTTTGCCGTCCGGGCGGGCATCTCCTGCGCGACGAAGACCATTCCCAGGCCAAGGGCGACCAGCGCGAGCCCTACCAGCCCGAAGGTGGTGAAGGCCGCCAGCACACCGGTCGCGGCCACGGCCAGGATCAGGAAGATCAGCGACAGATGCGTCCAGGTGTTTCGGGTGGCGTCGGGACGGCGCTCGTACCAGCCCTGGTCAACGACCTCGTCGTAAAGGTGTGACTGGACATCACCGATCGCATCGTTGACCCGGCTGGACATGGTGGAGACGCGGGCCCCCGCACCCCCGGGCGCGACCGCGTTCAGCAGCTCGAGCTCAAAGGGCCGCAAGCCGGAGGTGTCGGCGGCTCTGCGGGTGAAGGACCAGTCCGCGGTGGCGAACTCCGACTCGCGCGGCAGCTCGGTGATCAACAGGTGACCGCGGACCGCAAGGTCCAGGATGCTGGCGGTGACGTCGATCGGGTCAACGCGCTCATCGGCGACCGTCCCGACATGTCCCGGACGGATACCGTCCAACCGGTGGAACTCACTCTGACCCTCGCCGACGGGGGTGAACTCGCCAGCCTTGATGATCTCACCGGCGGGGCGGGCGTCGGCGCCCCGCCGGCGATGCACCAGAAACAGTGCCAGGCCGCCGAGCACCAACAGCCCGAGCGCGACGCCCAGCGGCAGCGGTCGGGCCGAGAAGGCCCGGGCAACGGTCCAGCGATAGTCGATTTGTTCATTGGCGGCTACGGCTCCGCCCCGGAAGCCGATGTCGACCCCGACAATCTGCCCCGCACCAAGCGGGCCATTGGAGAAGGTAGGCATGGGGGCGTCGTCGGTGCCGCCAGCAGCGACTTGGCAGGGAGATGAGGTGTTCGGCGCGCCCGCCGTGCAGCGGACATGGGAAAAGCCACCCGGCACCTTCACCACTGCCGAGAAGGCGTCCACGCCAACCGACAGGCCCTGCAGCAGCCGCCAGTGCAGCGCCGTACCTTCCTCGGTCTTCCGCACGGCACCATCGACCGTGTAGGTCATCACGATAGGCCCGCTGACATCCTTGGTGTTGACCGTGATGGTGGTGAAGTCGTCGCCGTGGTCAACCGTCGGGGCCAGATTCTTGCCACCCGACTTGGCGGTTATCTGGGCGATGTCGAAGAGGTACTGCCGATCACCCATCGCGTTCTCCCGGGTCGCCAGCTTCTGGGTCAGCGTGCCAGGGGCGGCCCCAGCAAAGGTCAGCGTCTGCGTGACGTGCAAGGTGCCGTCCTTCTGCAGGGTGCTGTCCACGACGAAGGAGGCGGCCGTGCCGTCGGCGTGGGCCGGCAGGGACAGCGGGCCGCTGAGCAGCCCGAGCGCCAACGCGCACACTGCGAGCAGGACGGCCGAGAAGCGCAGCGCTCTTCCTGAGTTCGCGGGCACGCGTAAAGCCTCTCACACGTTCGGGTGTGCCAAGTGCAGTCGATCCGATCCCCGTCCTGACACATCCGAGCAGCTGAGTCGGGCTAGGGTTTCTCCGTGACTCAACAACCATGGGGACAGCCGAGCGGTCAGCGATCCCAGCCGGGATTCGGCCAGCCAGCTGACCAATGGAACCAGCCGGGCTTTGCTCAACGGTACGGTGTCCCCCCGACCAGCTTCAGCCACCAGCCGCCCGGTCACTGGAGTCCACATCAAGGGGGGTACGCGCCGCCGCAGCCAGGCCAGTTCCGCCGGCCGCCAGCCCGGAAGCAGTCCGCGCTTGGCAGGGTGCTCTCAGCCATGATCGCTCTCACCGTGGTCGCCATCGGCGTCTTGATCCTGACCTGGATGACACAAGGAACGACTGATACCGCCTACCAGAACGAGGACTACCAGGTCCCGCCGGCCAGCAAGGAGGCGCCGCCGCTGCCCCCCGCGCCGCAAACGGTCGACGAGGCAGTCACTATGTTGACCAAGAACAAGTTCTACGCCCAGCAGGTACCGGTTCCGGTCCGCTGCGACACCGCCCAGATTGACTTCAGCACCGCCACCGACCCGGAGATCCAGCAGAAGCTGGACACGATGATCGGATGTCTGATGAGGGTCTGGGGACCTGCGGTCGAGGCGGCCGGCTACCAGCTGCCGCGCCCCACCGTGACGATGTACGGGAAAAGCATCCAAACCGCCTGCGGGAACGCTAAGCCGAACGCCTTCTACTGCGCCGCCGACCAGCAGGTCTACTTCAGTGACCTGTTGCCGAGGGCCAGTGCACTGAAGATCGTCAAAGAGCCGTTCGTCGCGGATATGGTGATCGCGCACGAGTTCGGTCATGCCCTGCAGGGGCGAACCGGGATGCTGATCGCCTTCCACGCCCTGATGCAGAACACCAATGGCAAGGCTGAGTCGCTGGAGCTCTCCCGGCGGGGTGAGACCCAGGCCGACTGCTTCTCCGGTCAGGCGATCAACGCGGTCAAGAAGTCGCTGAACATGAGCAGCCAGGATCTGACCAACATTCTGGCCGCCTACCGCGCGATCGGGGATGACCATCTGACCGGCGATCCGAATGTGGTCGGCAACCACGGGCACTCCAACTCCCGGGAACACTGGGGCCGGGTCGGTCTGAACAACACCGACATCGGCAGGTGCGACACCTTTTCGGTCGACTCCAGCCTTATCAGATAGCTCGGTCGGTCAGGGCGGACCGTTGCCCTCGACCAGGGC
>JBBSQO010000331.1:0-3259 GCA_038244025.1 Propionibacteriales bacterium | reverse complement strand
TCCTGCACGTAGTACAGACTGGCATTGGTGTGGTTGACCCCGTCTGAGGCCATCAGCCGGCGGGACAGGTCGACCATCCGGCCCTGCTTGTCGGACTCGGCCACCGCAAACGGGTTGAGCTCAAAGTCTGAGATCCAGCGGCCGCCGGAGTGGACCGGCTCGGCCGCCAGCTCCACCGGTTGTTGGCTCAGCACCACCGACACCTTAGCCGTGGCGACCGCCTGCTCGGCCAGTGTTGCGGCCGCATCGGTACTCAAGGTGATGCCCGCGGCGAAGCCCCAGGCACCATGATGGATGACGCGGACCGACAGGCCCAGACCTTCGGTGTCGCTGTTGCTGTCCAGCGCACCGTCGCGAAAGGTGCGGACGCCTTCCTTGATCCGCTCAATCCGTACGTCGGCATGGCCGGCACCTAGGTCGACGGCCCGGGACAGGGCAGCGTCGGCCAGCGCGCTGAGTGGCAGATCGGAGAAGGTCGGGTCAAGTCCGGACATGGTGATCACTCTAGACGGTAGCCAGCGGGCCTTCCCGGCCCCTCTTTGCAGACCGTCGTCGGCTCTGCACACCCTCGAGAGTCGGCAACGTACAACGATCCTCTGCAAAGAAGTGATCCTTTGGCAGCAACCGGAGGCTGCCAACGCTAGCCTGGGTGGCGCAAACTCATGCCGACGAAGGGAAACGCCATGACCGATGAATCCGGTCGGCTGAGAGTTGTCGTGGCTACACCGCTTTCTGAGGAGAACTGCCGGCTGATCGAGAGCCTGGAGCCACGCATCGACCTCGGCCGGGACCAGTCGCTGTATCCGCCAATGCGGCACCCCGCCGACTTCGCCGGGGACCCGGAGTTCAGCCGTACCGCGCAAGAACAGCAGAGGTTCCAGGAGCTGGTGGACTCAGCCGAGGTGCTCTACGGCATTCCCGACGTCGACCCGGCGGCTTTGAAGCGGACCGCGGCGGCCAATCCGAGGCTGCGCTGGGTGCATATCATGGCGGCCGGTGGTGGCGGTCAGGTCAAGACCGCCGACCTGGATGCCGAACAGCTCAGCCGGATCGCCTTCACGACCTCTGCCGGCGTCCACGGCGACCCGCTGGCCGAGTACGCCGTCTTCGGCGTGCTGGCCGGAGCCAAGAACCTGAGCCGGCTGCTTGAGCACCAAGGCAGCCGCGACTGGACCGGTCGCTGGCAGATGCGCCAGCTCTCCGAGATGACCGTGCTGATCCTCGGCCTCGGCGGTATCGGCAAGGCCGCCGCGAAGAAGTTCGCTGCTCTCGGGGCCAGGGTGATCGGTACCAACCGGCACGGCAGACCGGTGGACTACGTCGATCGGCTGGTTCGTACCGAGGATCTCGGGTCCATCATCGAAGAGGTCGATGCCATCGTGGTGACCCTGCCCGGCACCGCGGCAACCGAGAAGCTGGTCGGGACGGACCTGCTGGCCGCGGTCAAGCCCGGCACGATCCTGGTGAACGTCGGCCGCGGCACCGTGGTGGACGAGGATGCGCTGCTGGCGGCGCTGAAAGATGGCCGGATCGGTTTCGCCGCGCTGGATGTGTTCGCGGTGGAGCCGCTGCCGGTGGACAGCCCGTTGTGGGACCAGCCGAATGTGCTGGTCAGCCCGCATACGGCCGCACTGAGTGCGGCCGAGGACAAGCTGATCGCGAAGCTGTTTGCCGACAACGCGACCCGCTTCCTCGATGGCGACGAGCTGGTGAACCGGGTGGACACCGTGGAGTGGTACTGAGGGTCGCAGACTCGAGGAACCAGCGGCAGCGAGCGATTCAGCCCAGTAGATCGCCAATACCGGCGGCTGCCCCACGCATTGACGAACGTTGCGACCGGCGGCCATCAGCAGCAGCGGCAGCACGACCAGCACCACGTCCGGCCTGGTGATGCCGGGCGCCAGGACAACCAGCACACCGGCAGGTGTCCGGATGGCGGCCGCCAGCGGTCCTCCTCATACCAGCGCATGGGCGAACGAGCTAACCTGTACAGGCCCGAAGACGCCGGCCCCGGCCGGGCCGCCCAGCCCGGCAAAAGCCGCCAGCAGGTGATACAGGCCGACAAAGATGGGGATCTGGAGCAGCGCCGGAAGGCAGCCTGAGGCGGCCCCGGCCCCTTCGCTGCGTCAGCCGCAGCTCTTGGACCGCTTGCAGGTAGGAGCGTTGATCGCCGGTGTGCTGGCGTTTCAGCTCGGCCAGCCGCGGCTGCAGCAGGGCGGATTGTCGTCCCGCCCGCAGCTGCCTCCACGCCGGCAGCAGCGACGTCGAGATCAAGGTCATGCAGCTGCGCCCACTCCCACATCTGACGGTGCGTCGCATCCAGGACGTCGGGGCTGTCATGGCCACACCCACCCACGGCCTCGCGGAACGCTCCTCCACAGTGACTCAGGTCACCTTCGTCTCCTTACTTCCCGCCGCACTACGCCCGCTTCTGCGGGTACTCATCCAGTAAAACTCCGGCCCCAAGGGCCGACTCAACAGGAAAATGCGGCAGCTTCGGATGTTTCGAGTCCGTCATGATGATTCACGTTGATGACTGGGCATTCCTTCGATGCAGGGCCGGCCAGCCGTCCCTGCCCTGAGGCACCCACCCGAGCAGGTCGCCAGACATCCGAGGTGGACCCACACGCAGAGGGAACTGAACCACCCGGCGCGTGAGAAAACTATAAAGTCCTTCTGTTGTGTTGGGTGCGAGTTCATGGTTGGCCGACGGCTGCGTCCACGATCCGCAGGATCTCGGGCTGGAACGCGTCGAACCAGTAGCCGTATCCGCGGTCGTTGAGGTGTGGGGGCAGGAAGGAGAAAATATCGAGGCGGCGGCCGTCCCCTCTCAATACTGCGGCAACATCCGCCCGGGCAACGCCAGCTGCGTCCGCGACCTGTCCCAGAACCCGCTGGTAGGGGTCTCGGCCGGGTAGCAGAGGCAGATCGGAGACGACTGTCCGATCTGCCGGGAGCGCGGCGAGGATCGACTCGAGGTCCGATTCGTACCTCGGCAGCGGCACGCCCTGCTCCAGGTCGTTCGACGTGCAGAGCAGCACAAGGTCGGCAGTTGACGGGTCGATGGCGGGGAGCTGCTTCTGGAGGACGTCGTGTGCGGTCGCCCCGCCGGAGGCCAGATTCACGACGCGCATGGGGCGGCCCGTCCGCTCGTTGACGAGCGCCGCCGCTCGCGCAACGAAGCCGTTCGCCGGGTCGAGCGCACCGACACCCACTGTCGCGGAATCCCCGAGGGCCACCAGCGTGAATGCGTCCTGCG
>JBBSQO010000330.1:0-3260 GCA_038244025.1 Propionibacteriales bacterium | reverse complement strand
TGACGGACGAGGCCAGCTTCGGCCTGGGCAAGTCGATCTTCGCCGGGCTCGACATCGACGACCCCACCGCTTTGGATGCTGGCGGTCTGCAGCAGGCGATGGACGCGTTCAACGCGCTTCCCGAGGAGCAACGCAGGGCCGTCACCGATGCCGCGATCGAGGGGCCATCATCGGCCCTGCCGACCATCGGCCCGGTCCAACTGCCGGACGCGCAGGCGGTCCGATCCTCAGCGGAGGCCGCCGCGGTGCTGGCCGGCTTCGCCGTACTGGCGGATTACTTCGCCGCTCCGGGCAAGACCTTGACCAACGCCGGGAACCTGAAGCTCGCCGACGCGCGTGAGCTGGTCAAGTTGCTCGGCACCAGCGATGAGGATGGGCGCGAGCTGGGCAGCGAGGTCATCCGGAGGCGCTCATCGACCCAGTTCGTCGAGCTCGATCACTGGGCGTGGTGGGCACGCGAGTCGGGCGCGGTCCAGCGACGGGGCAACAGGCTGGTCGGGGTGAAGGCTTGGCAGCAGCGCCGCCGCAAGGATCCGGTCGCCGAGGTGCGCCGGGCCTTCAACGTCCTTGTCGAGTACGGGCCGTTGGCATCGTACTGGCAGGGGTTCGCCAGCTCGGCCCGAGACATGCTGGACGAGTCGGTCGGTCCGCTACTCGGACGGTTGCTGCAAAGCGGTAGCCCGGTCGAATATGACGAGCTGCTGGAGTCCTGGTCGGACCTGGCGGCGGCTGTTGTCCAGGCGGACCCGTACAGCGGACGGATCTCCCGCTCATTCGACCAGTTGATCACGCTGCTGGAAAGGGCTGGGCTGGTGTGCCAGGAAGGAGCGGTGCGAACATCCGACCAGTGGCTCACCGACCGTTCCGGCGGCATAGTGCAGATGACAGCGGTCGGTGTGGTGATCGCCGTCGAACTTCTCCAAGAGCAGGACATCCCGGTCGAGATCCTGTCACGGCCAGATGAGATGACCGCCGCGGCGGTGGCGGCGCTGGCATCTACCACCAGCCTCGACCCGGTGGAATGGTGGCGGATGGCGATCGGCTGGCTCGATGTGCAACCGGACGCCCGAGGCGCCGTTGGCGACCTGATCGCCGAGCTGCGGAACCGTGACCTGCTGCTGTTGATGGTCGCCCTTGAGGAAGCGCCGGACTCAGCACGAGATCGGCTAGCGCCGGTGCTGCACGAGCTCGCGCTCTTCACCGACCCGCCCCCGGGTGAGCTAGGCTCGGCTGCGATCAACTGGCTGCTGAAGCATGGCCAGCTGGACCCCAACGAGATTGATCCCGACGCGCTCTTGGACTCACACCTGGTCACCTACGGCGTCTTCGCCGAGGCAGGTACCTCCATCATGCCCGCGCTGGAGGCGGAGTGTGCCGACGTGGCCGAGCAGCTGGAGTTTATCGCCGCCGCCGGCCGCCGACTGCCACCGCGGGTCATTGACCTGTTGGAGTCGATTGGCAGCGAACACCCCAACAAGGCCGTCGCCAAGGCCGCGCGCAAGGAGTTGTTCCGGGTCCGCAGCAAGCCAGGCAGTCGGGGCCCGATTATTGTGGAAGATCCGGGCGGGAGTGACCGCCGCTAATTTCCACAATCCCGCAATCCCGGCTGAGCTCGCCGAACGACGAGGATGAAGGAGTGTCAGAGGCCGGCGTCGCGGACCTTCAGAGCGAGCTCGATCCTGTTGTCGGTCCCGAGCTTGGAGAAAATCCTGGTGATGTTCGCCTTGACGGTGGCGACACTCAGCTAGAGGCCGCCGCTGCGATCTCCGCGTTCGAGCGACCGCGGGCTACCTCAATCGCGATCTCGCGCTCGCGTTCGGTCAGCTGGTCCAGCTCGCGCTGGGCCTGCGGAAGCCCCGGCGGGTGCCCTCCGGTGGCGGCCTCGATCACCTGATAGGTGACGCTCGGCGATAGCACCGGGTCGCCGGCCGCCACGGCCCGGATCGCCCCGATCATCTTCGGCGGCGGCGTGTCCTTCAACAGAAACCGGCGGCACCGAGCTGCGGGGCCTGCAGCACCATGTCGTCGGCGTCGAAGGTGGTTAGGACGAGGATCCGAGGCGGGTGCGGTCGGGTGAGTAGCAGCTCGGTCGTGCTGAGGCCGCCCTGGTGAGGCATCCTGATGTCCATCAGGACGACATCGGCCGGACGTCGCTGATCACGCCGAGCGCCTGCACACCATCCTCGGCCTGGCCGACCAGCTCCAGGTCCCCAGCGCCGCCGAGAATGAGACCGAGCCCGGTGCGCACCATCGGGTCGTCATCCACGATCACCAGTCGGGTCATGACCTCAACCCTGCCATGGCAAATGAGCCTCGAGCACGAACCTGCCATCCTGCACCGAGTGGCTGAGCGTGCCGCCCACCATCCGGGTCCGCTCACCCAGCCCGACCAGGCCCAGCTTCCCGCCCGCTCCGGCCGGTGTACCGACTGGCTGGGGGCTGGCCACCCGAATCCGCAGCCCGCCACCCGGCCGGCCGGTGAGCACAACTTGAACGAGGCTGCCCGGCGCGTGCTTGCGCGCGTTGGTGAGTGCCTCCTGCACGATCCGGTACGCATGCCGCCCGGTCTGGGTCGGCAACAGCTCCCGCTGGTCGATCGCGTCGTCCACCTGGACCCGCTGGCCGGCGGTCCGCACCTCGTCGGACAGACCGTCCAGGTCCGCCAGCGCCGGCTGCGGGGTCTCCGGGGTGCCATCAGACCGCAGGCTGCCGAGCGCTGGGCTCCCGCCGCGAGGTCATCAAACTGCCTTCCGAGTGAAGACCATTGTCGGCGTGAACTCAGAGGTTCGCCAGCGCGTCCCGGATCGGCAGGCCACCAGCCAGCAGGGTGAACTCCTTGCCCATAGTGGCGTCGCCCTCAAGACACGCCAGCAACGTGGCCGCGACGTCGTCCCGGGGAATCTCGCGCGGCATGGCGGTCGGATCCGTCGTCACCATCGCGGTGCCGATCTCGTCGGTCAAGGTGCCGGGTTTCACGATGGTCCAGTCGAGGTCGCGCCGGCGCAGGTTCTCGTCGGCGTCACGCTTCGCCCGCAGATAGACCTGGAAGACGTCGTCGCTGGCTGGGTCGGCTTGCTCGGCCCCCATGGAGGAGACCATCAGGTAGCGGCGCACTCCGGCCCGTTCCGCGGCATCGGCCAACAGTACGGCGGCATCCCGGTCGACCGTCTCCTTGCGAGCGGCGCCGCTGTCGGGGCCGCCACCGGCCGCGAAGACCACGGCGTCTGCTCCCTCGATTGCCTCGGCCACCGCAGCAATCT
>JBBSQO010000329.1:0-3266 GCA_038244025.1 Propionibacteriales bacterium | reverse complement strand
TTTGGTTGTTTATCGACACCAGAGGCCGATGGATAACCAAAAGATATGCGGCCGCCCGGTGCGCCCCTATCGGCCGGCGAGCCGCGCCGCTTCGCCGAGTACCGTGTCGATCATCGGCTCGGTGAGCCGGCCAGTGAAGGTGTTCCGCTGGCTGGGGTGGAAGCAGCCGAGGACAACCAGGCCGGGCCTGTCGTCGTCCTGCCCGCAGGACCCCAGCTCCAACCGGGCGCCGTGCCCGAACTTGGGTCGCGGACGGGCAATCCCGTACCCGCGTGACCTGAGCGCCCGTAAGGTCACTGACCATCCCAGCGAGCCGAGGCAGACAATTGCTCGTACGCTCGGCAGCACCATCGCCAGCTCAGCGTCCAGCCAGGGAGCACAGGTGTCGAACTCCTCGGGCGTCGGCTTGTTCGCCGGTGGTGCGCAGCGCACCGACGCCACGATCCGGGTCGCGATCAGCCGTTGCCCGTCACCGGCATGCCGGCTCGCCTGCTCCGCTGCCAGCCCGGCCCGATGCAGGGCAGCGAAGAGCCAGTCGCCGGCCCGGTCGCCGGTAAAGATGCGGCCGGTACGGTTGCTGCCGTTGGCGGCCGGAGCCAGACCCACAACGAGGACTTTCGGCTCCGAGCTGCCCCAGCCGGCAATCGGCCGGCCCCAGTACGGCCCGGCAGCAAGCGAACAACGGGTCTCGGCCACCTGCTCTCGCCAGCTCACCAGCCGCGGGCAGGCCCGGCAGACCGAGATTTCGGCCGCCAGCTCAGCCAGCGTGGCGGCCGAGGCGGCCAGCGTGGCGACCTGGTTGGCGTCGGCCGCCACCGCCGTGGTTGCCGTCGCCAGGTCACCCGGCCAGCCGGTCCCCGGCGGTACCGGGCTCGGGAACCACTGGCCCGTGATCGGATGTGGAAAAGCCTCGGACTCGGCCATCATCCCCGCAGTCTAGGCTCAATCTGGGTCCGGCCGTGACGCAGTAACCTGTCCTTAGGCGACCAGACTGGCCAGGACGGAGGCACGGTGCCGAGGAGTCGACGAGACCACCGGACTCCGGTTCTGGTGGCCTTGATGCTGGCGATGGCACTGGTCGCGATGGACAGCACCATCGTGGCGACTGCCATCCCGCAGGTGGTGGCCGACCTCGGCGGATTTTCCTTGGTGGGGTGGGTCTTCTCGATCTACCTGCTGGCTCAGACTGTCACCATCCCGGTCTATGGCAAGCTTGCGGACCTGTACGGCCGCAAGCCGGTGCTGGTCATCGGAGTGGTGATCTTCCTGATCGGATCGCTGCTGTCCGCGTTCTCTCCGAATATGGTGGCGTTGATCATCTTCCGTGCGCTACAGGGGCTCGGCGCCGGGTCCATCGGCGCTACCGTCAATACGGTCGCCGGAGACCTTTATGAGGTGGCCGAACGCGGCAGGGTGCAGGGCTGGCTGTCCAGTGTCTGGGGCATCTCCGCGGTAGTGGCGCCGGCCATCGGTGGACTATTTGCGCAGTACTGGTCCTGGCGCGGCATCTTTCTGGTGAACCTGCCGCTCGGCGCGGTGGCGCTGACCCTGATCGTCCGCGGCCTGCACGAACGGGTCGAGCATCACCGGCACCAGATCGACTACGCCGGAGCGGCCCTGCTGCTGGTCTCGGCCGGCCTGCTCATTTTCGGGTTGCTGCAGGGTGGTACGGCCTGGGGTTGGGGCTCGCTGCCGAGCGTGCTGGTCTTTGTCTGCGCCATCGCCGCGGGCGTACTCGCCGTTGTGGTCGAGCGCAGGGCCACGGAACCGATCATGCCAATCTGGCTGTGGACACAGCGGCTGACCGCGGGCTCCTACGGGGCCACCCTCACTGCGGGGCTGATGGTCATCGGCCTTTCGGTCTTCCTACCGACCTGGGCCCAATCGGTGCTCGGGCTGAGCCCGGTAGCGGCCGGCTTCGTCCTGGCGGCGATGAGCATGACCTGGCCGATCGCCTCCGGCTTCTCTGCCCGGCTCTATCTTCGGATCGGCTTCCGGGACACCGCCTTGATTGGTGCGGCGTTCGCCGCGGCCGCATCCGTGCTGTTCACTTCTTTGTCCGTCGGGGCGCCGGTCTGGGCTCCGGTGCTGGGTAGCGCGCTGATGGGAGTCGGGATGGGGTTGATCACGTCACCGCTGGTGGTCGGCCTGCAGTCGACCGTCGGCTGGTCTCAGCGCGGGGTTGTCACCGGCGGCGCGATGTTCTCCCGGTTCCTCGGCCAGAGCCTGGGTGCGGCCGTGTTCGGAGCCATCACCAACGCCGTACTGCTGCACCGGCTCCGGTTGACGCCGGCCAGCCTGCGCGACAAGGTGCCGCAGCGGGTGGACGGGGTCAGCAAAATGCTCGAAGGCGGCCACCCCGACCCCGCCACGGCTGCGTTCCTGCGGGAGATCCTGCACGCCTCGACCCACGCGGTATTCGTCGGACTCCTGATCGCCAGCATCCTGACCGTGATCATCCTGATGTCGGTGCCGCGGCGGTTCCCGATGATTAACGACGAGTCACCCGGCGAGTCCCACGACCCGGCCGCCGGCGAGAATGCACCCAGTGGGGATGAACCGCGTGCGAATGAAGCCGGCTAACCTGCCGCCGAGGCGGGCAGGCTGAGTGCGGCCCGCAGCCGGATGACGCTCATCGCGCCGAGAATGCCTTCGTCGGATGGGAATGAGTCGAGCAGCCGAATTAGGTCATCGCGCCGAGTCGGGTCGTTGGCCGCCTGGCGAGGGGTCTGCCCGGCCAGAGCAGGAATTTGTTGATCCAGCCACTTCTCCTCATAGTCGTCCTCATAGTCGCGGACGAACTCGGCCAGGGCAGCTCGGGCCGCGGGCTCGGTTGGCTCGGCAGGACCGGCTGCGGGCTGGTATCCAGACTTGGCCGCGAGCTTCGACAGCTCAGCAGTCTTCCGCATCGGCTCGCGTGACTCATTGACGAGGGTGTGCTGTCGGTCTCCTGAGTGGCGGCGAACAGCTCGACAACCGCCTGGTACATGCTGATCATGGGCCAGCACGGCAGCTGCCTCGTCCCGGTCCAGACCATGCCGGTCGGCGATGGCGCCGATGTGTCTTGTGAAGCGCCACTCGTCGAAGCTGCTCCGCCAGCGCCGGCACGCCCTCAGCCGAAGGGGTCGGTTGCTGCACAGCCGTCAGTTCGATGCCGTCCGGGGTCGCGCTCAGCCTAACGAGATCGGCTTTACCGAGGCCGAGCTCGTTGAGCCGGCCGGCAGGCGGCAACAGGGCGCCATATTCTCGACCACCCCATCCGGGAT
>JBBSQO010000328.1:0-3301 GCA_038244025.1 Propionibacteriales bacterium | reverse complement strand
TTACACCGCCTGAACCTAAACCGCCTGAACCTCATCGGCCTCGATCTGAGAGCCGGACAAACATGTCATTCTACCTGGGAAGAGATCGCAGGGACGAATTGGCCTTCACCCGACAAGCGAAAGCCAGAACCGACCGACGTCCCGTCATCACGTCCGTCACGTTCGAGAAGCCGGCAGCCTGTCGAAGGGCCGAGCCACTGGTCGCCCCTAGACGTTGAACCCCAGCGCCCGCAGCTGGTCACGGCCATCATCGCTAATCTTCTCCAGACCCCACGGTGGCATCCAGACCCAGTTGATGGCTACCGAGTTGACCAGTCCCTCGAGCGCGGTATTGGTCTGGTCTTCGATCAGGTCGGTCAACGGGCAGGCTGCCGAGGTCAGGGTCATGTCGACGGTTGCCGTGTGGTCATCGTTGACGTGGATGCCATAGACCAGACCAAGATCAACGACGTTGATGCCGAGCTCAGGGTCGATGACATCCTTCATCGCCTCAGTCAGATCCTCAACGCTCGGAGCCGAGGAGGTTGCTGCCCCGGTCGACGTGCCGGCAGCCTGGCCGCCAAGATCAACATCGGGCAGCTCGTCTCGGACCAGCTCCGATGGGCGAGCTCCGGTGGTGTGCTGTGTTTCTGTCATCGTCATCCTTCTTTCCCTTGGGCTTCTTTCGATTGGGCTTCTTTCGATTGGGCTTCTTTCGGTTGTGCTGCCTTCATCTGTGCTGCTTTCGTTTGGGCCTGCACTACGGCGTCCTTGAAAGCCGCCCAGCCCAGCAACGCGCACTTGACGCGCGCCGGGAACCTGGCCACGCCGGCGAAGGCCACTCCGTCCCCCAGGCGCTCCTCGTCCGGTGTGACCTCTCCCTTGCCGTGCATCAGGGCCAGGAACTCTTCGGCCAGAGCGAATCCGTTCTGGACCGGCTTGCCGATCACCAGATCCGCCATCACCGAGGTTGCTGCCTGCGAGATGGAGCAGCCGACACCATCGTAGGAGATGTCGGCCACGGTGCCATGGTCCAGGTGTGCCCGCAGGGTCACCTCGTCCCCGCAGGTCGGGTTGACGTGATGCACCTCGGCCTCGTACGGCTCCCGCAGCCCATGGTGATGCTTGGCCCGGTAGTGATCCAAGATGATGTCCTGGTACAGATCCTCGACGTTCACCGCCCACCTCCGAAGAACTCACTCGTGTAGTTCAGCGCGTCAACGAGAGCGTCAATCTCAGCTTCGGTGGTGTAGAGATAGAACGATGCCCGGGTGCTGGCGGCGATGCCGTACCTCTCATGCAGTGGACGGGCACAGTGGTGCCCGGCGCGCACCGCGATCCCGCGGGAGTCGAGCAGCTGGCTGACATCGTGGGGATGAATATCACCGAGGGTGAAGGAGACGGCCCCGCCACGGTCGACCGCCTCGGTAGGGCCGAGGATGCGCAGTCTCGGCACGGTCTGCAGTCCTCGCAGGGCATAGCGAGTGATCTCATTCTCATGTGCGGCCACGGCCGTCATTCCCACCGCCGTCAGGTAGTCGGCGGCCGCGCCGAGACCGACCGCCTGGGCGATCGGTGGCGTACCCGCCTCAAACCGGTGCGGTGGCGGGGCAAAGGTGGACCCGGACATCCGGACCACCTCGATCATCTCACCACCACCAAGGAAGGGCGGCAGCAAGGCCAGCAGGTCATAGCGTCCCCACAAGACACCGACGCCGGTCGGGCCCAGCATCTTGTGGCCGGTGAACGCGACCAGATCCGCACCCAGGGCCTGCAGGTCAACGGGCAGCTGAGGTACTGCCTGGGAGGCATCCACCACCACGGTCGCACCGACAGCGTGCGCCTGTTCGGCAATCAGCGAAACGGGATTGACCGTGCCGAGCACATTGGAAACCCAGGTGATCGACACTATCCGGGTCCGCTCGTTGATCAGGCCGTCGGCAGCTGCCGCGTCAAGGTCGAGCCGCCCTCCGTCGGTGACGTCGAACCAGCGCAAGACGGCACCCGTACGTTCGGCCAGCAACTGCCACGGGACGATATTGGAGTGGTGCTCCATCACCGAGATGACAACCTCATCGCCCGGCTTCAACGCGGCACCCAGAGTATGGGCGGCCAGGTTGAGCCCCTCGGAGGCATTTTTGGTGAAGACCACTTCCTCGGCGCGGCCGGCCCCGATCAGCGCCGCAACTTTCTCGCGTGCGCCTTCAAAGGCAGCCGTCGCCTCGGCGCCCAGCAGATGCATGGCGCGGGCGACATTGGCGTTGTGCTGCAGATAATGTTCCGCTACCGCCTCGGCCACCTGATGCGGTTTCTGGGAGGTATTGGCACTGTCCAGATAGACCAGCGGCCGGCCCGCCACCTGCCGCGCCAGCACCGGGAAGTCGGCCCGGATGCGGTCGACATCCAGGTCCGGGCGACTTTCCTGATCCAGACCTGCCTCCAGGGGGATCTGCGTAACGCCGTGCACGGCGACCGGGTTCATCAGGCCTGCACTGCTCCAGCCGCCAGCTGCTCACGACCGTTCCGCTCCCGGTCAGCCTGGACATACTTGTCGTAGCCCTCGGCCTCCAGGTTCTCGGCCAGCTCCGCGCCGCCTTGTGCGGCCACCCGGCCGTTGACGAACACGTGCACGAAGTCCGGCTCGATGTAGTTCAGGATCCTGGTGTAGTGGGTGATCAGCAACACGCCACGGTCACCCTGGGAGCTGAACCGGTTGACACCCTGGGAGACAATCCGCAGGGCATCAATGTCGAGACCGGAGTCGGTCTCGTCGAGGATGGCGAACTTAGGGTTGAGCAGCTCCAGCTGGACGATCTCGTGCCGCTTCTTCTCACCGCCGGAGAAGCCCTCGTTGACGCTGCGCTGGGCGAAGGTGGGGTCCATGTTGACCCGGGACATCGCCTCATTGACCTCCTTGGCCCAGGTCCGCAGCTTCGGCGCCTCGCCGTCGATGGCGGTCTTGGCGGTCCGCAGGAAGTTGGCCACCGAGACACCCGGCACCTCAACGGGGTACTGCATGGCGAGGAAGAGCCCGGCGCGGGCGCGCTGGTCGATGCTGAGCGACAGCACATCCTGCCCGTCCAGCGTGACGGTGCCCGAGGTGATGGTGTACTTCGGATGGCCGGCGATGGAGTAAGCCAGGGTGGACTTGCCGGAACCGTTCGGTCCCATGATGGCGTGTACTTCACCGCTTTTCACGGACAGGTCAACGCCCTTGAGGATCTCCTTGGCGCCGCCTTCGGTGTTGACCGAGACGTGCAGGTCGCGAATTTCCAATGTGGCCATGTTTTTCCAGAACTCCTGTTTGTCAGTAGATAGCGGT
>JBBSQO010000327.1:0-3306 GCA_038244025.1 Propionibacteriales bacterium | reverse complement strand
GTTTCGATGACGGTGGCCCGGCAACGGCAGGATGGCCTTGAGACGAGGCGCAAGGCCGCGGCTGCCGAACGAGCTCGCCAGGCGCAAGCCAGTCCACGGCGACGCGAAGCCACCGAAGCGCTCCGCCGCCAGGCGGCCGCCCGGGCGATGCGCAGCGAACGGGACCGGCGCGCGGCCCACAAAGCCACCCAGGAACGTGCGGCCGAGCAGGCCCGTACAGGTGAGACTCAGGCCCGGCAGACACGGGACACGACTGCCCAGGCCAATCAGGCACGGCCAGCCCCGAAGCGCACTCACTATGCGCGGGCGCCGCAGCCGAAGACCACCCGCTATGCGCCGGTGCCGAAACCAAAGCCGATCCACTATGCCCCGGCTCCGCAGCCGAGCCGACCTATGCACGGGCCCAAATCGGCAAGCCGTACATCTGGGGAGCAACCGGTCCGAGCAGCTTCGACTGCTCGGGACTCACCATGCAGGCCTGGGCCATGGCCGGCAAGAACATCGGCCGGGTCACCACAGAGCAGGCAGCCAGGGCGACGCCGATCTCAGCCAGCCAGCTAATGCCCGGTGACCTGGTTTTCTGGGGCAGCGTTCCCAACGGCGTCTACCACGTGGGTCTCTATATCGGCGGCGGGGAAATGATCGACGCACCTCGGCCGGGGCAGCCGGTCAAGGTGGAGAACATCTACAACTGGCGAACACCCTCCGGCTTCGGCCGTCCCTGACTCCGCGCGGTTAGCGCTTCTTGGTGGGCGGCGCGATGTCGGTATGGCTCTTGGTATCCGCCTTGGCGTGCTTGTCGGCACGCTTTTCCTTGATCGACTTGCCGGCCTTCTTGGACAGGTTTTGCCGCGGTGACTTGTCGGCCATGATGCTCCCTTTGACTGCCTGATTAGCTCCGTACCTTGATGGTACGCGCTGGGGCGTCCGAGGTGCAGGTCAGTGATTCAATGATCGGGGTTATCCTTGGCCCGTTGGACGCTGTCGTGGATCTCGGCCTCGGCGGCGGCCCGATCTGCCCAGGAGGCACCCTCCACTGACTTGCCCGGCTCGAGGTCCTTGTAGACTGCGAAAAAGTGCTCGATCTCGAGCAGCAGGTAGTCGCGGACATCATCGAGGTCGCGGACATGGTCGCGTCGCTGGTCACCGGCCGGCACGCAGAGCACCTTGTCATCGCGACCGGCTTCGTCGGTCATCCGGAACATGGCGATCGCGCGGCAGTTGATCAGGCAACCCGGGAAGGTCGGCTCCGATACCAGCACCAGCGCGTCCAGCGGGTCGCCGTCCTGACCGAGGGTGTTCTCGATGAAGCCGTAGTCGGCGGGGTACTGCGTCGAGGTGAACAGGGTCCGGTCCAGCCGGATCCGGCCGGTCTTGTGATCAACCTCGTACTTGTTCTTCTGTCCCTTCGGGATCTCGATGGTGACATCGAAGGTCAGCCCGGACATCGGCTCGAGCTTTTCTGTTGACTTACCCGGATCCATCACAGGGCGCCCCTCTCACGGCGTGGAAATGATGTTCGCACCCTATCGCGCTACGGGGCTCCGGGTCATCCCGCGTCGCGGAATCGTTGCCAACCAATGTCGGGAGCAGCCTGACATCCGCTCGTTGATCGGGTCCGGTGCTGGCATCCTTTAGGATCGCGGGGATGCCCCAGCGAACCGGGAAGGGCGCGCCAACCCAGAAGATGCAGTCAAGCCAGAAGAGACCCATGTCACGACCGCGGCGAATGATCGCCGCGCTGCTCGTGTTTCTGGTCGTCGCCGCGGTTGCGGCCGGCTTGGTCAGCGGCGCGCTGCCGGCCGCCGGGAGGAACACCCTGTACGCCACCGGCCTCTGGGTCGATGGCGGCGCCGCCACGGTCCCGCCGGGCAGCTTCGACACCCCCGCCCGGGCGAGTCCCAGTACGGAATCCACCAGCGCCGATCCGACCAGCGCATCCTCCCCGGTGCTGCCAGCCGCCATGCCCTCGGCAGCGCCGGATGCCAGGTCGCTGACCGCACTGGTGGCGTCGGTGCAGGACAAGGAGGTCAAGGGGCGGTTCAGCGGCACGGTGGTGGACGTTGGCAGTGGCAAGGCGCTCTATCGTCACAACTCCACCACGCCCTACATTCCCGCCTCGATCACAAAACTGCTGACCTCGATGGCGGCACTGGAGGTGCTGGGCCCCGAACACCGGTTCCACACGCAGGTGGTGCAACCGGCCGCAGGCCACCTCATCCTGGTCGGCGGCGGCGATCCCTATCTGAGCAAAAAATCCGACACCTCGGTCTATCCGGCCCGTGCCTCCATCGCCGAGCTGGCCGTCGCTACGGCGAAGGAGCTGAAACAGGCGAAGCGTCCGACGGTGACAGTGGGCTACGATGCCTCGAAGTTCTCCGGCCCCGCCTGGAACTCCCATTGGCCAGACACCTACCGCGATCAGGTCACCCCGGTCTCGGCGCTCTGGGTCGACGAGGGGCGGCTGTCGGGATACTCTCCGGGCCCGCGGGAACAGGACCCGTCAAAGGCTGCCGCCACGGCATTCGCGGCAGCGCTCAAGGCCAACGACATCAACGTGTCGTCGGTGAAACCGGCCGGAACAGGCAAGATCACGACCGGCAAGGGGGCACAGCTGGTGGCCGAGGTGGAGTCAATGCCGCTGGCCCGCATTGTCCAACAGGTCCTGCTGCACAGCGACAACGATGGTGCCGAAGTGCTGGCCCGCCAGGTGGCCATCGGGCTGGGCAAGCCGGGATCGGCCGTCGAGGCGAGCAAGGCGGTGCAGGCGGCGTGTGCCAAGCTCGGCGTCTGGGGCCCCGGCACCAAGGTGGTGGACGGTAGCGGCCTGTCCCGCGACACCGCCATCTCCTCCGACACGCTGGTCAAGGCCCTCCGCTATGCGTTGGCCGATGACCATGCCGGCTTCCGGTCGCTGATCACCGGGCTGCCGGTCGCCGGCGTCGATGGCAGCCTGAAAATGCGGTTCTCCGAGACCGGGGCAACCGCCGGCCGCGGCCAGGTACGGGCCAAGACCGGGACCCTGACCAAGGTACATTCGCTGGCCGGCTACGTCCGTACCCGGGATGGAGCGTTGCTAGCCTTCTCCTTCATCGTCAACGATGCTAAGAACGGCTTTGCGGCCCGGGTGTGGCTGGATCGGGTGACGGCCGCGCTGGCCTCCTGCGGCTGCAGGTAGGACCGAGGCTTGATGTGATGCGCGCTGAGCCGCCGCCTAGCCTGCGGATAGAGTCGCTACATGAGTAATCCCCCGATGGTCGACTGGAAGCTGGCGCTGGCCACCGGCCGGCGACTGGTCAAGCCCGG
>JBBSQO010000326.1:0-3311 GCA_038244025.1 Propionibacteriales bacterium | reverse complement strand
GAGGTGCGACAGAACTTCCTGACCCAGCTGCAGAAGGGCCAGATCCGCAAGGGCGTTGTCTCCTCCATCGTCAACTTCGGCGCCTTCGTCGACCTGGGCGGCGTCGACGGTCTGGTGCACGTCTCCGAGCTGTCCTGGAAGCACATCGACCACCCCAGCGAGGTCGTCGAGGTGGGCACCGAGGTCACCGTCGAGGTGCTCGATGTGGACATGGATCGCGAGCGGGTCTCGCTGTCCCTCAAGGCGACCCAGGAAGATCCGTGGCAGGCCTTCGCGCGCACCCACCAGATCGGCCAGATCGTGCCCGGCAAGGTCACCAAGCTGGTTCCGTTCGGTTCCTTCGTCCGGGTGGAGGAGGGCATCGAGGGACTGGTGCACGTCTCCGAGCTGGCCGAACGGCATGTGGAAATCCCCGAGCAGGTGGTCCAGGTCAACGAGGACGTGATGGTCAAGATTATTGACATCGACCTGGAGCGACGCCGGATCTCGCTCTCGCTCAAGCAGGCCAATGAGGGCATGGACGTCACGGCCGAGGACTTCGACCCGACGCTGTACGGGATGGCTGCCTCCTACGACGATCAGGGCAACTACCTCTATCCCGAGGGCTTCGACCCGGAGACCGGCGAGTGGTTCGAAGGCTTCGATGAACAGCGCGGAGTGTGGGAGAAGCAGTACGCCGAAGCGCATTCCCGTTGGGAGGCCCACAAGAAGCAGGTCGAGGAGGCAACGGTGGCAGATGCTCCTGGTGCCGTCGAGGAGTCAGCCTCGTACTCTTCTTCGTCCTCCGCTGCCAACCAGCCTGCGACTGCTCCTTCCAGTCCCGCACCGGCGGCAGAAGGCTCGCTCGCCTCGGACGAGGCCCTGCAGGCTCTGCGGGACAAGCTCACCGGCGGCGGCAGCTGACCCGCTGCCCTGTCGTAACAACCGACGAGGTCCCCATCCGTACACCGGGTGGGGACCTCGCTCTTTCCCCGGTTCGAGTTTCGAGTGCAAGCTTGTTGCCGCAGGGCCAGGACGAACGCGTCCCGCCCTCCTCGGTCGTTCCTCCCTCGGAATGCCCGACCGCACCCAGACGCGTTCGTCCTGACCCTGCTTTGGCGGTTGCGATTGACCTTGCTCCAAGTCAGGTCATCTCCGGCCGCGCTCTCCCATCACGTCGGTCGACCGGCCCACATCACGTCGGTCGAGTTCATCCATGTCGGCCGGGCTGGTCGAGACCGGTGATCTTGCTGACTTTCGGTAGGGTGCTGGGATGATCAGGGTGGGGTTGACTGGGGGGATCGCGTCGGGGAAGAGTGCGGTGGCTGATCTGCTCGCCGAGCTGGGTGCAGTGATCATTGATGCCGATCGGCTGGCCCGGGAAGTTGTCGAGCCAGGGACGGATGGACTGGCAGCCATCGTGGACAGGTTTGGTGCCGCGGTGCTGGACGATCACGGGGCACTTGACCGGGCGGCACTCGGACGGATTGTCTTTGCTGATGATCAGGCACGTCGCGACCTGGAGGCCATTGTGCATCCCGCGGTTCGCCGCCGAGCCGCTGGCTTGGAGGGAGCCGTCGCTAATGATGCGGTTATCGTGCAGATGATTCCCTTGTTGGTGGAGACCGGGCAGAGTCGGGGTTTTGACTACTGCGTGGTCGTCGACCTCGACCCTGGGCTGCAGCTGGACCGGCTGCTCCGACGTAACCTGCAGCTGACCGAGGCAGAGGCCCGGTCAAGGATCGCGGCCCAGGCGACCCGGGAGGAACGCTTGCAGGTAGCCGACTTTGTTATTGACAACGGTGGTCCGGAAGGTGACCTGCGACCCCAGGTTGCTCTACTGTGGAGTCGCTTGGGGCGGGTGACCGCGTTGTAACGATGACACCGCATTGTAAGGATGACATTGTCACGATTACATTCTAGTGCATCGCCACGTTGGCGGGGTCGTACACAATACTGGGACATCGGACAGACCCGTCCAATATTTGATCAAGGAGGATTACCTTGGAATGCCCGCGTTGTCGGGCCGAGATGCCCGAAGTGGCGCACTTTTGCCAGACCTGTGGGCAAGATCTGCGATCGCCGGACTTGGCCCGACGGAAACAGTTTGCTGTCAAACCAGACGAGCCGGTCGCCTCCTTTGCGCTCATCTCGACCATTATGCCGCGCGGTGCCGGGCATCGGCCGCAGACCTACAAGCTCGCGTTGACCATTGCCCTGACTGTCGCCCTGGTGGCGGCGATCTTCGGCGCGCTGCCCATTGCGGTGATGGTGGCTGCCTTCTCCATCCCGGTGGTGTACATCGTCTATCTCTACGATGTGAACCTTTGGGAGGACGAACCCGTGCCCGTGACCATGATGGCCTTCGTGCTCACCGGGATCCTGACGGTTGGTTTCACCATTATTTGGACCATGATCAGGGGCAACGACTTCCGGGCGGGAGATCTGGCCGGCAACGCCGTCGGTGGACCACCGGTTGGGACGTTCTTGTTGATCGCCCTGGTGGTACCCATTGTCGGTGAAGTGATCAAGCAGATCGGCCCGTTGTTCCTGGCCAGTCGGCCACGGTTCGATGATCTGATGGATGGGCTGACGTTCGGTGTCATTTCCGGTGTCGCCTATGCCACCTTCGACACACTGGTCAAGCACTGGGACCTGCTGACGGGCGGCATGGCCGGCCAGAGTGAGCCAGGGCTCTGGGCTTCGCTGATCTTCCTGGAAGGCTTCGTGAAGCCGCTCGTCTTTGGCACCGCGACGGGTATTGCCTGTGCCGAGTTCTCCGGACTGGGCAGGGGCTATGACGGATTCTCGCCACGCTACTTCCGTGGCCTGTTTGAGGCCATTCTGGCAAATATCGCCTACCAGGCGGGCACCTACCTCTTCTCGTACGTCCCCTATCCGACGCTCTCTGTCATCCTGAGTCTCCTCTGGGGTCTGTTGATCCTCGGTGTGCTGATCCTGCGGGTGCGTAACGTCCTGCACGTCGGCCTGATGGAGGCGGCACTGGAACGTTCCGCCCGTGAAGGTGGTATTGGCGAGCAGGCTGAGCTTGAGTTCTGCAGCCAATGCGAGATGCCGCTGGTCCAGGATGCTGCTTTCTGTAACGCCTGTGGTACGGCAACCCGGACCAGGCCGAAGTTACGCAAGATCAACGAACCACCCAAGGTGGCGGTGCCGGGCGGTGCAGCCGTTGTTCCGGAGCAGAGTCGGCCGACGCCTGACAACCCGGACAATGACTTCCATGACAGGCAGCAGGGCCACAGATGAGCCAGCAACCCAATCAATGGGGGCAGCAGGGCTCCGCCGCGGGCGGGCAACAGCCAGCTGGCGGG
>JBBSQO010000325.1:0-3315 GCA_038244025.1 Propionibacteriales bacterium | reverse complement strand
GTGCCGCGGTCCACCCGCTCGGCCCGCAGATAGCGCGGCAGCGAGCGCAGCACCGCAGCCAGCTCGGCCAGCTTTTCCGGCTTGGACAGCTGGGGCAGCTTGGCCCACAGGTAGGTCTCGATCACGTTGGTACTCATCACCGTGCCGTCCAGGTCGAAGACGGCGACCACCGGCTGGTCCGGATCAGGCTGGCCAGATTCCGATTGGCCAGAACCCGACTGGCCCGCGGTCAAGTCCTTCATCGTGCTCGGCCGGGGACCCCGCTTGCGCCGCAACGCATCCAGCCGGCGGACCGGCGCCGTCACCGAGGGGAAGTGCACGTCTTGCATATAGACGGTCCAGTCGAAGGCTCCGGTATCGAAGGCGAAGCTGCCGACGTCATCGGGGTGCAAGGACTGGTGCAGTCGGAGCGTATGGTCGTCGACGAAATGCAGCTCGGACTGGGCGTACTCGTTGTAGAGCGACAGGTAGCGGCGCAAGAAGTCCAGCCGTACCCGGGTCCGGTCCAGGTTGCGGGCGATCTTACGGGTCCGCTCCGACCGCGGCGCCCGGGAGAGCAGCCGCTCGGCCAGGCCATGGGCACGTTCGGAGGTGGACAGCAACCGCTCAACCGAGGCCGCCCCGGGGAACTGCCACTGCGGCAGTGGCGCGGCCCCACGGTTGCCGCCGTCGAACGGATGCGCAGCGAAGTAGCGCCGGACATGGTCGTACAGGTCGCGGAAGGTGCACGGATTCCGGGCTCCGGAGGACACGTGGTAGTACTCCGGCGTACCGATCGTGGGCTCGGTCGCGCAGACCGCCACGATGGCGTTGACCACGTGGTCGCAGGGGACGATGTCGACGACCGAGTCTGGTGAGGCGGGAAACTCGGGCAGCTCTCCCCTGCCGTAGGCAAGGATCAGCGGCTCGGCCATCTTGAAGCCCTCGATCCACCCCGGGTACGGGTGCCGCCAGGCGGACTCGACAATGGACGGCCGCACGATCGAGACCTGGATGTCGGCGCCCAGCTCGGCCACCACCCGCTCACCGAGCGCCTTGGTGAAGGTGTAGACATCGGTCCAGCCGAGCGAGCGGGCTCGTTCGGTGCCGGCCTTGACCAGCTCGGCGCTGACCCATTCCGTGCGCCGGCGTTCGGTGTCGGCTGCGGTGGTGAGGTAGCCGGCCTGCCGGTGCTCCCGTTCGGCAGCCTTCCGTAGCTCGGTGAGCTTCTTGCTGGTGCGGGACTCGGCCTCGATCAGGTCCCGCATCGCCAGCCCGGCCTCGGTCTCGGCCTGGTAGTCGATGCTGTGGGCGTGGGAGGACTCCGGGATGGCGCCACGACGACGCCCGGCCGTGTAGGCGGTGGAGACGTGCACATAGTGAGGCACCTTGGTGCGGGTACCATCTGCGTCGGTGACCGCGGCCAGCATCTTGATCATCAGCGCCTGGGTGCCGATCACATTGGTCTGGAAGGCCTGGTCGATCGGTGGGTCAAAGGAGACGTCACCGGCACAGTGCACGACCACATCCAGATCGGCGGGCAGGTCGGGAACATTCGGCAGGTCACCCTCGACAACCTCAATCCGGGAGTCGATCAGCTGCTCGGCGCCGCCGGCCGCCTCCCTGAGCTCGGTGAAGATCTTCTTCTTGACCAGGCTGACCACCCGGTCCTGGGCCGAGGCAGACCCCTTGCGACGCACCAGCACGGCCGCTGTCGTGTCCGGCAGCTCGGTGAGGATCTTCCAGAGCAGCGCCTCCCCGATAAAGCCGGTCACCCCGGTCACCAGGACCTTCTTGCCGCCGAGCAGATCCTTGAGTCGCCCGTCCAGCAACGGGCCGGTGATTTTGGCTGGGCCAGGTTCACCGCGGGTCCGGGACAAGGCATCGCGGTGACCGGGGTGCTCGGCAGCAAAGGTGGTGGCAGGAGCCGTACTCATCCCTTGCGTCCTCCCCAGGTCCGGGTGTCGTCCGGCTGACCTCTGTCAATCCGTGCCGCGGCAAGGGCCTCAGCCAAGGTGAAGTTGCCGACATACAGTGCCGTGCCAATGATCGCACCCTCGACGCCGATGGGAACCAGGCCGGCCAGCATGGCGATGTCGGTCAGGGTGGAGATGCCGCCGCTCGCCACCACCGGCTTGTCGGTCCGGGCGCAGATCGCGCCCAGCAGCTCCAGGTTAGGTCCGGAAAGCATGCCGTCCGAGGCAATGTCGGTGACCACGAAGCGGGCGCAGCCGGCCTCGTCCAGCCGCTCCAGAGTCTCGAACACATCGCCGCCTTCCCTGGTCCAGCCGCGGGCGGCCAGCCGGGTGCCCTTGACGTCCAGACCAATGGCAATGCGGTCACCATGCTGGGCAATGACGTCCTCACACCACTGGGGGTCCTCCAGAGCTGCGGTTCCGATGTTGACCCGGGCGCAACCGGTCGCCAGCGCCCGGTCCAGGCTCGCGTCATCACGGATGCCGCCGGACAGCTCGATCTTCAGGTTCGTCGACTGGCAGACGCCAGCAATAACCGCGGCATTGTTCCCCCGACCGAAGGCGGCATCCAGGTCCACCAGGTGAATCCACTCGGCCCCGCCGTCCTGCCAACGCTGGGCGGCTGCCAGCGGGTCACCGAACTTCTTCTCCGTCCCGGCCACGCCCTGGACGAGTTGTACGGCCTGGCCCGCAGCCACATCGACGGCAGGGAGCAACTCCAATGAATCCACGCCGAAGACCCTATACGCCCACGCCGGTCGAGGTCGGCCCACGCATCGATCGAGAGGCGTGAAGACCATCCAGAGCGATTCGGGTTGTTCGGCTTGGGGTGCTGCTGTTCTGGTAATCATTGTGTGCGTGAGTGACACTTTTGTACCGTCCTCGCCGCTCGGCGAAAGACTGGCAATGCGCCGAGCGGCAGTGCTGGCTGCTGCCGCACGGCGGCACGCCAGGAACGTCCGAGTGTTCGGAAGCGTGGCGCGGGGCGCGGATACGGAGTCGAGTGATATCGATCTGCTGGTAGGCCTTGACGGTTCGGCTGGTCCGCTGGATTTGATCGCACTGGAGCGCGAGCTCGAAGCTGAGCTCGGCGTCAAGGTCGAGGTTGGTAGTGCAGCGTCTTTGAAGCCACTCCTCCGTGAAGAAGTGCTCACCACGGCCGTCGCCTTGTGAGTCCTCGAATATTAATGCCACCGCACGACGGCCTCGCGGTCGAGACGGGCGTCCTGGCGTGTTCTGATGAGCTGTACGCAGACAGGGTCGTGGCAGATCACCAGATCATGGGTGGGGTGCCCTGTATCAGCGGGACGCGGTTACCCGTCGCCACGGTCGTCGGCTTGGTTGCCGAAGGCGTGGCTGC